>JAERSX010000255.1 GCA_016845285.1 Deltaproteobacteria bacterium
CTACCAGGTGGCGCGGAACGTGGGTCCTGGCCGGAGAAACCGCATTGGCTCGGACGCCGCCAAGCTCTTCGCGGCCCCCGTGGGCAAGCAGGTGGCCGACAACTGCATGCAGGTGCTCGGCGGAGCCGGCTACTGCCAGGAGTTCCAGGTCGAGCGACTCTTCCGCGACGCCAAGCTCCTGGAGATCGGGGGTGGAACTCTCGAGAGCCACCAGAAGAACCTCACCAAGGACATCACCCGCCAGCTCTGCGGCTGAGCCAGAGCTCGGAAGCCGTCTGCGCCAGCGACCGGGCACTGCGAACGGGAGCCACGACTGGAGCGAAGCCGACAGTCCGCACGGCGCTCGCGGTGGTGGGCCCGATGGCCACGTTCAGGTCGGCCTCTCCACCCGCGTCGTAGAAGGCCGTCACGGCTGACGGGCTGGCGAAGGTGGCCACCTCGATCCGTGGCAGACGGCGCAGCTCTACCCGCAGCTCGGGAGGAGACTGTCGTCGATAGACCACCCATCGCGCGATCTGAAGCGGAGTGGTGGAGAGGGCTCGCTCGAGAGGCTGGGAGAGACTCCAGCCCCCCACATGCCAGATTGGCCCAGGAGGAGCGGCAGCCTCGATGGCCTGGAGCAGAGCGGCGCCGCCGGCACGTCCCACCCAGACCACCGACAGTCCCCGTGCCTCCGCAGCCGCCGCCGTCGCCTGTCCAACCGCCCACACCTCCGCATCGTCGAGAACGTCGGTGTGGACGTGCTCCAGAGCCGCTGCCGAGCTCAGCAGCACCTGTGCGGGTCGACCCTGTGGCGGTACCGTTCCGGTCCCCACCCGATCGACGTGGGCGAGATGTACCCATGGAACCCCGTGGGCATCGAACACTTCATCCATGGGCTCTGCACAGGCCCGGGTGATCAGCACCAGTCCGTCCATGCTGCTCCTGGGCCCTTGACACGTCTTCCACGCCGACGATATCGAGGAATGACCTGCCACGAGGATGCCATGAACCGCTCTCTCTCCTCCCCCATCCTCGCCGGCTTGGCCCTCGGGCTGCTCTCCGGCTGTGGCCTCAGCGAAGACAAGTACGCCACCAAGATCGCGATCGCCCAGTGCGCCCTCTACGAGGAGTGTGGCTATCTCCAGGCCTACGGCGACACGGTGGCTGCCTGCGAGGCAGCCATCGAGGAGCTGAGCAAGGCCTACGTCACCGACGAGACCTGCGACTACGACCCCAAGGCGGCCCGCCAGTGCCTCAAGGAGGTCAAGGAGACCGAGTGTGACACCGACGGCGAGGGCGAAACCTCCTGCGACGATGTCTGCGGAGACGGCTCCTCCGAGGAGGGGGAGTGAGGCGCGCACTCGTTGCCCTGGCCGCATGCGGACTCACGCTGAGCGCGTGTGGATACAAGCAGGACGAGTTCTCGGCTGACTACGCCGCGGCCACGTGCAACCTCTACGAAGCCTGCGAAGTGCTCGATCTCCTCGAGTACGACGACCTGGCCTCCTGCAAGGCCGAACAGTCGCAGACCTTCAACCCCACCACCAACGTGTGTGAGGGCTGGGACCAGGACGTGGCAGAGCAGTGCATCATGGAGATCGACCAGCTCTCCTGTGAAGCCCTCTACGACGACGTCTTCCCCACCGTCTGCGAGACGGTCTGCACCGCGGGCTAGCACCCGGCTCCCGCATCAGTTCGCCAAGGCCGCCGCCAGCTCACGCCCCAGGACCTCCGGATCGCGTGCAGCACCCTCGACTCGCTCGAGCTCACCGTCGTCTCCGGCTCGTACCGCAACGCCCTGCACGATGGGCCCGCTGAGCCAGCAGTGGCAGCCCAGGGGCACGTTGCAGCCGCCACCGGCCGTCGCCAGGAAGACCCGTTCCGCAGTCACGGCCCGGCTGGCGACAGGGTCGGCGAGGCCGGCAACCGCCGCCGCAGCCTCGGTGCCGATGGCGCACTGGATGCCCAGGGCCCCCTGACCGGGTGCTGGGACCATGTCGTGGAGGCTGAAGGGGTGGACGTCGTCGCGAGAGATGCCCAGCCGCGCCATACCGGCGGCAGCGAGCACGATGGCGTCGTAGTCGCCACGGTCGCGCTTCTCGAGACGCGTGCCCACGTTGCCGCGGATGTCACGTACGTCGAGATCGGACCGCAAGGCCAGCAGCTGGAGCCTCCGCCTCAGGGAGCCCGTCCCGACCACCGCCCCCATGGGCAAGCCGTCCAGGTCGCTCCCCACCAACACATCCATGGGGTCGGCCCGCTCAGGGATCGCGGCGAGCACCAGTCCAGCTGGGTCTTCCGTGGGGAGGTCTTTCAACGAGTGAACGGCGAGGTGGATGGCACCGGTGCGCAGCGCGGCCTCCAGCTCCATGGTGAACAGGCCCTTTCCCCCGACCTCTGCGAGGGGGCGATCGACGATGCGATCCCCACGAGTGCTGATGATCTCGAGGTGCACGGGCCGGCCCGTGGCCGCCTCCAGGCGAGCCGCGACCCAGCGGCTCTGTGCCAGGGCCAAGGCGGAACCGCGGGTCCCCAGGACCCATGACTCAGTCATCTTCTTCTCCCGACGGGGACGCCTGGCCATCGGGGCGAAGCGCCGCCAGCAGCACGTCCAGCTTCATGGTCTCGCCCTCCTCCGCGAGGGCTCGGGCCTGGCTGAGGGGCCGATGCAGCACCTTCTTGACCAGCGCCCGCGTCATCGCATCGACCGCCGCCTGCTGCTGGACATCGAGCTCTCCGAGCGAGCGCATGGCCCGGGCCAGCTCCGCTTGGCGAAGCTGCTCGGCGTGGCGCACGATGGATCCGAGGCTCGCGCGTGAGCCCTCCGCTTGGAGCATGCGCCAGCAGCGCTCGACCTCCTCACCCACGATGCGCTCGGCTGCATCGGCCGCCACGCGCCGTGCCTGGCGGCCGCTCTCGGCGAGCTGATCCAGATCATCCACGTCGAAGCGGTAGACACCCCCGAGCTCGTTGACATCGGGGTCGATGTTGCGTGGAACCGACAGGTCGATCATCACCAGCGAGCGGTGGCGACGCTTGCGCACGATCGCTGCGAGCTCGCGACGGTGGATGAGCAGGCGGCCCGCAGCCGTGCTGGTCAGAACGACGTCCACCCGCTCGAGGTAAGGCGCGATGGCGTCGAGGTGCACCGCACTGCCACCAAAGCGAGCGGCGAGGTGCGAGGCCGCGCTGAAGGTGCGGTTGGCCACCACCAGCTCGCCAAGACCTTGATCGAGGAGCGCACGGGCGACGAGCTTGCCGTGAGCACCCGCTCCGATGAGCAGGGCCGAGCGCCCCTCCAAGCGGCCCACCACCTGCCGTGCCAGCTCCACTCCTGCACGGCCGACGCTCACCGTCTCTCGCGCGATGTCTGTCTCCGAGCGAACCCGCTTGGCCGCTCCCAGGGCGCGATCCATGATCCGCCCCAGCACAGGACCGGCTGCGTCATGCTCCACGGCGAGCCGGTAGGCCGCCTTTACC
>JAERSX010000256.1 GCA_016845285.1 Deltaproteobacteria bacterium
GGGTGCGTCGGCGGCCTGCACGGTGTGGGCGACCTCGTGGGCGATGAGCTCGCGGCCAGCCGTGGTGCCCGGCTCGTAGCGACCGTCCTGGAAGTAGATGTCCTGACCGGTGGCGAAGGCCTCGGCCTCGACGGCCCGGGCCGCCGCGTTGGCGGTGGCATCGACGTGGATGCGCACGCTGCTCAGGTCGGTGCCGAGATGGCTCTCGAGGGCAGAACGCAGCCCATCGGGGAGGGCCCGTCCGCCACCTCGGCGGGCCAGCGCCTTGTCCACCGCGGGGTCGTCCACATCGGGACCCGGCGCACCGGCGCGGGCCTTCCGGAAGATGCCGGGGCCCTCGCCACCACCACCGAGGCCTTCGGCCAGGCTGGCCCCGTCGGAGGCACCCAGCAGCGCCGGACCGGTGGTCTCCAGGCCACCGCCGATGCCCAGGGCCAGGGGCGCCTCGGGCGCATGGTCGAGGGCCATGGCCCCCACCTGCACGGCCATGGCCGGGTAGGGCGCGAAGCTTGCTTGGACCTGGTCGAGCTCGGCCACCTCGGGGAGGCCGGACAGGGCCTGGAGACCCGTCAGGACCTCGGGACCGGGCGCGAGCTGCACCTCGGCAGCCGCGCGCAGGCCGCTCAGCGCGCCCCGCAGGCCGGAGAGGGCCTCGACATCCAGCCCGTCGGTGCCACGTTCAGCGAGGTGGTCCTCCAGCTCGGTCTGCAGCTGGCCCGCCCGCGCGCCCAGCTTGCGCTGCAGCGCGTCGACGAGGCCGCCCTGCACGAGCTCGTCGCTGGCGCGGGGCAGGCCGTCTGGCAGGGCTGTCTGGAGCGAGGACACGATGGCCCGGCCCACGGGATCGACGGTCTCGTAGATGCCGGCCAGGTTCCAGGCGTCGCCAACGCCAGCGCCCGCGGACGACTCCTGTTGCACCTTCGCGCTCGCCTCAGCCCACGTCACATCCACCAGATCGGTGGCCTCGGTCGCCGCCGAGTCGACGAGCGCAGCGCTGACTGACGCCAGGCTCTCTCCCGAGATGACACCGCTCAGGTCGATGTCCTGACCTAGGACACGCACGGCGGGAGGCGCCTGGCCCAGGCCTGCCAGCAGGCTGCGCATGGCGCCACG
This sequence comes from Deltaproteobacteria bacterium, assembly GCA_016845285.1. GTDB lineage: Bacteria > Myxococcota_A > UBA796 > UBA796 > UBA2385 > BH17. The sequence continues at coordinate 1,114 of JAERSX010000256.1, forward strand.
CAGCGCCCGCGGGCTGACCCGCGCGTCGCCGGGGAGACGGGCCTCGAGGGCCCGGGTGTCCACGTCGACCAGACCGGAGAGGCGGGCCAGGCCCTGCGGATGGCCGGACTGGGCACCGCTGATGCCCTGCGAGAAGGCCACGCTGACCGCCTGCTGGAGCAGCCCGAGGGCCGACGCGTGGGCGGGGTTCACGGTGGCGGCGAGGGCGCCCATTGCGGAGTTGGCCGCGACCCAGGCGCTGCAGGCCTGATCGACGAGCTGCTGCGTGATCAGCTGCCGCGCCAGCTCATCGGCGCTGCTCTTCTCGAAGGTCGGATCCTCGACGCCGAGCACCTGATCGAGGGCCTTGTCGGAGAGGGAGTCGCCGAAGCGAGCCCTGAACCAGCCGAGATCGTCGTGAGAGGGACGACCGGCGTCGCTGGTGCTGACCTCGAGCTGGTGGAGGGCACGCCCAGCCATGCCGACGGCGTGGGCCTCCTTCTCATAGGACTGGTGGGGCATGGAGACGTCCATGCCATCGCCCTTGGGCATGGGCAGACGACCCTCGGCAGCCTGCTTGACGTGGGTGGCCTCGTGGGCGAGAAGCTCGGCGCCAGCGGCCGAGTCGATGCCCACGGGGTCGCCCATGTAGATGTCGCTGCCCACCGTGAAGGCACGGGCGGCGATGGCCTTGGCGGCGGCCTGGGCGGCCGGCCCCTCGTGGAGGCGGATCTCGGGGAAGCGGCGTCCGTGGACCCGCTCCATGAAGGACTGCTCGGTCTCGGTGAGCGATCGGCCTGCGCCGGCCCGCTCCAGCATCTGGGTCATGTGAACGGTGAAGGGATCGGCACCCGGAGCGGCCGCACGCGCGACAGGCGCATCCAGGCCGACCGAGTCGAGGCCCACGTCAGCCGCGACGGCGGTCACACCGCCCAGGCCCAGCTCGCCCATGAGCTCGGCACCCAGGATGTCGCTCACGTCGGGCGAGGCCAGGTGGCTGTGGCTGTCCATGAAGACGCCATCGGAGAGGGCGACGGTGGGCAGCCCCGACTCACCGGTGGGCCCGGCGAAGTTGGCCGGGACCACCCCGCCCGCTGCATCGACCGCGGTGTGCTGCTCGTGCAGCAGGACCCGGTAGTACGGGGTGAGGGCCTGGTTCCAGCTGGGAGCGGCGTTCCACGGCAGGTAGGCGCTCACGTCGAGGCCGGTCTGCCGGGCCACCTGCAGAAGATGGAGGACCTGGAGATCCCAGGACGACTGCGGACCATCGGCCTGGACCCTGCCCAGCCAGCTGTTGCCCATGCGACTCTGGATGGCCCGTTGAAGGGTCAGCCACGCATCGGGAGACTGCGACTCGGCGTGCTCACCACCCCGTGTGCTCGCGTGCGGTCGCGCACGGCTGGACTCGGTTTCGGAGTCGGACCGCTGCCAGCGATCCCGGGGTGCTTGTCGGCTCATCGGTTGGGCCATGACCGTCCCTGCGTACTGAAGCTCACCGCAGCCGACAGGTGCCAGGGAACACGCCGCGCGATGGGCTGAGCAGTTCCTGGATCCTGATCTTCCGACCGGGTGAAGTCAAGATGCTTGAAATCGTGCTGACATCGACTTCTACGGATCAATCGCCACGCTGTGACGCGACACGCGGACACGTCCCACGCGCGCGCACATGTCCGAGGCCAGCGAACTGACCGCGGAGCTTGCAGCCCACGCCCTTGGGAGACGGGGTCCACGCGAAGGGAGTCCTTCGACATGAGGGGTCCAGCGATTGTTGACACGCACGAGAAGACCCTGTCCCTTTCTTGGCCCCGTGAGCCCTCGGAACGGACAGGATCTGTACCGTAGCACGACCATCAGCCCATCCAAAGTCAGAAAGCACCGACCGTTCCGGGCCGTTCGAACCCACCGAGGTACCCTCGGCGCCGACCGGTGGTTCCACCCGTCGACACAGCAGCACGAGCAGGGGAGCGCATGTCGCCTGAGCAAGGTCACCGCGGCGGCTGGCCCCTCTCTTGGGTTGTGGGCCTGACCCTCGTGTTGTTGCTCGCTGCAGCCACCGGCATGGTGGCTGGCACGGGGTACCGGACCGCCCAGCGCAGCACCGACCTGGTGTGGCGGAGCCTGGCCGACAACGTGGCCGATCGCACCACCGGCGAGGCCGCGGCCCTGCTCCAGCCCGCCATGCCCCTGGCCGCCCTGGGGGATGCGCTGATGGCCGAGGGCGACCTCGATCCGGCCGACCCCAGCGGAATGCTCAGCTTCATGGAGCACGCCCTCGACGCCAACCCCGGCTTCACCTGGGTCAGCTTCTCAGACATCGAGGGCCGCTACACCACCGTCTACCGGTGGCCCGTCGAGGATCGGAGCGAGATCCGCTCGTCGATCCGCACCCAGGTCGAGACGGATCGCACTCCATACGCCGGCCCGCTGAGGGATCCACCCGTCACCCGCTACCAGGTCGCCCGACGGGTCCTCGACGGACCCAACGCCGGCGAGTGGGAACCACTCGAAGACGAGATCCACAGCTACGACCCACGAGTCCGCCCCTTCTACCTGGCGGCACAGGACGCCGAGAGTGGCATCTGGGTGGACCCCTTCATCTTCGTGTCCCGACAGCAACCCGGTGTCTCGTATGCACTGGCCTCTCGCACCCCCGACGGAGAACTTCGGGGAGTCTGGTCCATCGAGTTCGAGTGCGAACCCCTGAGCGTCCTCCTGGCCGACGTGGAGGTGAGCCCGAACGGGCGCGTCTACGTGCTCAGCCAGGACGGTGCCGTCGTGGGACACCCCGGTGGCGAAGTGGCCGATCTACGCGGAGAGATCGCGGCGATCTGGCAAGCGGAGGACCACCCCGACCCCATGCTGCGGGAGGCCTGGGTTCAGCTCCAGTCGCAGCCCGCAAGCGACGCGCCCTTCGAGGCCGGCGACAACCTGGTCATGGCTCGTCCCTTCGACGGTGACCTCGGCCTGCCATGGCTGGTCCTCACCGTCGTACCCCGAGACGACTTCTTCGCGGCCGTCGATCGTCAGGCACAGCGCTCGATGGCCATCGCGGCCGGCGTAGCCCTGCTCGCCCTGGTGCTCAGCTTCGTGCTGTCTCGCACCTTGTCACGGCCCTTCGCCGCCGTACGCACCGAGATGTACCGGATGGCCCACTTCGACCTTCGGGAGGGAGCCCTGCCCGCACGCAGCTCGCCCATCCGGGAAGTCAACGACATGAGCCGTGCCGCCCACGCCATGAAACAAGGCCTCCGCTCCTTCGGCAAGTACGTCCCTCGCGAGCTGGTCCTCCAGCTGATGCAGAGCGAGCGCGAGGCGGGCCTCGAAGCCGAGAACCGAGAGATCACCATCCTCTTCACCGACATCGCTGGCTTCACCCCCATCGTGGAGTCGACGCCACCGGCGGTCATGGTGCGGGCGCTACAGGAGTACCTCGAGGCGCTCAACGCACCCATCAACGACCACGGGGGAACCGTGGTGCAGTACCTCGGAGACGCGGTCATGGCGCTCTGGGGCGCCCCGAGCCGCTCCGAGGATCATGCCGTCCAGGCCTGCCGCGCGGCCCTCGTCATGAAGGGTGTCGTCGACCAGCTCCTGCACGAGTTCGACGGCCGCGGCTGGCCGGGCTTCCCCACCCGCTTCGGCATCCAGACCGGAGAGGTCATGGTGGGCAACATCGGCGCGCGCAACCGCTTCAACTACGGCTGTCTCGGCGACCCCGTCAACACGGCGGCCCGTCTCGAGGGGCTCAACAAGCTCTACCAGACCTTGATCCTCGTGGGCGCACCCACGGCGGCTCAGGTCGGAGATCAGCTGGTGCTCCGCGAGGTGGACACCGTGCGGGTGAAGGGCCGTTCCACGGGCCTGTCGGTCTACGAGGTCTTCGCCGACCCGAGCACCGTGACCCCTGAGCAGATCGACGGCCTGGCTTCCTACGCTGCAGCCCTTGCGCTGTACCGAGCCACCCACGTCGAGGAGGCGGCGCAGCCGTTCGCGGCGGCCGACGCACTGCTCGGTGGAGACGGTCCCTCCCAGGTCATGGGAGCCCGTTGCACCACCCTGCTCGACCAGCC
>JAERSX010000257.1 GCA_016845285.1 Deltaproteobacteria bacterium
TCGGTGTGGAGGCCCTGCACCGCGGCCTGCATCGGGCGACCGTGGTGATGCAGCGGGGCCACATCAGCGCCCCGTAGGTCTCCCCAGACCCTCTGTTGCCGGTCGAGGCACCCCATCGCCCCGCTACTTGCGCTCAACCACCGAGCCATCCCCCCCCGTCAGCGCCAGCCGGCCCGCGACGAGCTCCAGGGCGTCCGCCCCGAAGACCTCTCGCCGCCATCCCCGCAGCGCGGGCACATCGGGGTCCGCTTCGGTGGCGATGCGATCGAGCTCGCCTCGTCTCGCCACCACCGAGGGCGCCACCTCATGCACCTGACAACGGTGCTGCAACAGGGCCTGCAACAGCGCCACCAGAGGCTCGAAGCCCACGGGACGCTTCGCGGTCTGGACGACCTCGGGCCAGCTGTCCTCCGGCGACCCGAGCGCCCGCTCCACCGCCGCGAGCATGGCTGCTCCATCTCTCCCCTGAGCGACCTGGCCCTTGAGTCCCCGCATGCGCGAGAGGGCCTTCACGTCCCGAGGCAGCGACTGGGCGATCTCCACGAGCACCTCATTGCGCGCGACCCAGCCACGCGGAATGTTCCGCTCCATGGCCGTCTCCTCCCGCCAGGCCGCCAGCTCTCGCAGCACCGCCAGGGTCTTGGACGAGGGCCGCCGGATCCGAACGCGCCGCCAAGCCAAGGCCAGGTCCGGCCGGTAGCGAGTGGGATCTTCCAGGGCCACCATCTCCTCGGCCACCCAGTCGGACCGACCCGTGCTCTCCAGCCGCTCGAGCAGGATCTCGTAGACCTTGCAGAGATGGGTCACGTCGCCGAGGGCGTAGGCCAGCTGGCGCTTCGAGAGGGGGCGCAGCGACCAGTCCGTGGCCTGCGAGGTCTTGTCGATCCGCACGCCCAACAGGGCATCGACGAGCTTGGCGTAGCCGGGCTGCTCGCCGAGGCCGCACACCGTGGCCGCGATCTGGGTGTCGAAGATCGGGGCCGGCACCTGCCCGGTCTTGTCGAGGAAGATCTCGAGGTCCTGGCTGGCCGAGTGCAGCACCTTGACGATGCCGGGGTCGCACAGGAGATCCCGGAGGGGGCGGAGGTCGAGGCCGTCGGCCAGGGGATCGATGGCGGCGGCGTGGTCACCGTAGGCCACCTGCACGAGGCAGAGACGCGCGAAGTAGGATTTCTCCCTCATGAATTCGGTGTCGACGGCGATGTATGGCGCGTCCCGGAGGGCAGCGCAGAAGTCAGCGAGATCGGACGATGTGGTGATGAGCATCCGCCGACCTATCGCGGACCGTCCCCCTGGCACGTCGCAGTCACCTTCGTAGTCGAGGTGGGCAGGTGTGCGCCCCACGGGTGGGCGTCTCCTCGGCCGAAGCGTGCGACCATCGGGCCATGCTCACGCGCTCCGACGCTCAGGACCTGGACGACCTGCTCGCAGAGCTCCACGGGGTTCCGGTGACCTACCCGAACCTCCACCCGAACCTCCACGCGATGGCCTCCGCGACCGGACTGAGCTGAATGGAACACGCGGGCCCCGAGGTCTCCTTTCGCACCCTGTTGCTGCTGCTCTTCCTGCCGCTGCTCCTGGCCACGGTGGGGCTCAACGGGCTGGTCTCACACCGGGCAGGCCAGCGCTCCGTCCACGAGATCGCTGACCACCTCGGCGACATCACCACGGCCCGCATCATCGAGAGTGTCGAGGCCCACCTGGCACTGCCGCTGCAGATCACCCGCCGGAACGCCGCCGAGCTCGAAGCGGGCGTCCTCGATGCCCAAGACACCGACGCCCTGCTGCGGCACTTCGGGGGCCAGGTCCTCGACAACGATCGCGTGGCCTACGTCTTCTTCGGCGATGCCCAGGGACGCGCCCTCGGTGTGGAGCGCGAGCTCGACGACAGCCTCCGCATCGAGTTCACCTCCGAGCCCGGTGTCTTGCAGACCTGGAGCGCCACGCCCCAGCTGGAGATGGACGCGCTGCTGGACCCCGGCCACGCCTACGACCCGCGTATCAGGCCTTGGTACACCACCGCCCTCGAGGCCGATGGCCCCACCTGGTCGCCCGTCTACTCCTGGGACGGGCGTCCCCTGCTTTGCGTCGACGCGGTCCAGGCGGTGCACGACGCCGACGGCACAGTCGTGGGCGTCGTCGACTCCGGCTACACCCTGGGCCACCTCTCCGAGTACCTGAGCGGCCTGGAGATCGGCCGCACCGGGGTGGCCTACCTGGTGGAGCCATCCGGTCTGCTCATCGCGAGCTCGGCGGGGCCCGTCGCCAAGATCGACGAGAGCGGTGTGCCCCAGCGCCTGAGCCCCGCTCAGCAGGACCATCCCCTGGTCCGCCGCGCCTCCGAGCGCCTGGGGCTGCCAACCGGCGCGATGGACCTGCGTGATGAGGACCACGCCCTCGGGGCCCTCCGCATCGAGGCCCGACCCCTGGGCGCGGCGCTCGGGCTGCCCTGGACGCTGGTCGTTGCGCTCCCGGAGTCAGACTTCACAGCTCCCTTCGACGAGAGCGCGCGCACGACGCTGGCGCTCTCCCTGGGCTCCCTCCTCTTGGCCGTGCTCGCCGCCCTGGTGTTCGCCCACCGGCTCTCTCGCCCGCTGGTCCGTCTCACCCTGGCGGCGGAGCGGGTCCGCGAGGGAGACCTCAGCGTGGAGCTGAAGGCCCGTACCCGGGACGAGATCGGCCGCCTCACCGAGACCATGGGCGACATGGTGAAGGGGCTCCGCGAGCGTGAGCTCATCCAAGACGCCTTCGGTCGCTACGTCACCCGAGAGGTGGCGGAACAGGTGCTGTCGAGCCCCGACGGCCTGGCCCTGGGCGGCTCGCTGCAGACCGTGACCATCCTCATGTCCGACCTGCGCAGCTTCACGCCACGGGCGGCAGGCATGAGCCCACCCGAGCTCGTGGCACTGCTCAACCGCTACCTCGGCCACATGTCTGAGGTGATCCTCCACCACGACGGCCTCATCGTCGAGTTCATCGGCGACGCCATCCTGGTGCTGTTCGGCGCCCCGAACCCCCAGCCCGATGACGCCGTGAGGGCCGGCCGGTGCGCGCTGGCGATGCAGGCCCGGCTGGACTCCCTGAACCGAGAGCTCGCGGCGGCTGGGATCTCGGAGCTGCAGATGGGCATCGCCCTGCACACCGGCGAGGTGGTGGTGGGCAACATCGGCAGCGAACACCGCGTGAAGTACGGGGTCGTCGGAGATGCGGTGAACCGGACGAGCCGCATCGAGGGCGTGGCGGCCGCCGGACAGGTGGTCATCAGCTCCGACACCCGCGAAGCCCTCGGCGAGGCCGGCGTGGTCGGTCCGGCTCAGGTGGTCCACGTGAAGGGGATCGCAGAAGAGCTCCACCTCTACCTGCTGTCCGACATCACCTGAGCAGCCCACCGGAGCGCCCGTGGACCCACAGCACGCTCGCCGCCGACTCTGGCGCCTCCTCGCCGCTGATCGGCTGCTGCGCTTCGGCCCCGTCGCGGAGTCCCCCCGCTACAGCCGGCGCTGCGAGCTCACCGAGGCACTCCAGGTCGCGGGCGGCCTCACCGAGCCACGTGACCCGGATCCCCTCCCCGAGGTCGATGCCGCAGACCTCGACCACGCCGGCTTCATGGAGGCCAGCGACCACCTGCGACGCTCGGTCGTGATCCGCGGGCTGGGTCGCGACAGTCGTGCCGTGACGCGGTGGACCGCCGACTACCTGCGCGAGCGCCTGGCCGAGCATCGCTTCACCTTCGTGGGGGGCACCCCCGATCCCAAGCGCGCCCCCACGGACACACGCTGGGACGCCGAGGAGATGACCTTCGGCCGCTTCCTGGAGCGCATGCCCCACGAGCCCATCTACCTCAACAACGACTCGCTCTTCGCCCAGGCCTGCCCCGAGCTGATCGACGACCTCGAGCTCGAGCGCGTGAGAGATCGCTTCAACGACCCCACGACCGACTGGGACGAGCTCATCAGCACCCAGCTCTTCATCAGCTCCGAGCTGGCCTACAGCCCCCTGCACGCCGCCCAGTCGGGCAACTTCTTCCTGCAGATCCGCGGGCGCAAGACCTGGACCCTCGTCGAGCCCCGCCACTCGCTGTTGCTCTTCCCCATCCTCGCGCGACCCGCGCTGTACGCCGTCTCCCACTACGGGGGCTGGCGCGAGGTGGCCGACGATCACGTGCTCTTCGCCATCCCTCGCTACGAGGTCACGCTGCAGCCCGGCGATCTGCTCTACAACGC
>JAERSX010000258.1 GCA_016845285.1 Deltaproteobacteria bacterium
GGCAGACGAAGGCCCCGTAGGCGAGCCGTCGGGACAAGCTCAGTGGCGATGGGCGGTCGTCGGACAGCCGGGCTTCAGGGTCATGGCGAGACCTCGGGTAGGCTCGCGGCTCAGTGACGAGGGTGCCATGTCCGAGACCTATGACGTCCCTCCGCGCGTGCGCGCGGGCAGCCGGTCCCCCATCCAGAGCCTCGCCGACTGGCGGGCTGCCTGGCTCGCGGCCCGCGACGATCCCGATGCGACCTGGCTGCGCGAGACCACCTCCCGGCTGGCCTGGCAGAAGGCGCCATCACGTGGCCTGGAGGGCAGCTTTCACGACATCGCCGAGGCGCCCATCCGCTGGTTCTCCGACGGTGAGCTCAACATCACCGAGTCATGCCTCGACCGGCACCTGGCCACCCGCGGCGACAAGATCGCGATCCCCTGGGAGGGCGACGAGCCCGGTGCGGGCGGGCAGCTCAGCTACCGCGAGCTCCACCAGGAGGTGTGCCGGGCAGCCGGGGCCCTTCGCGCCATGGGGGTGCAGAAGGGTGAGCGCGTCATCATCTACATGGGCATGGTGCCCGAGGCGGCCATCGCCATGCTGGCCTGCGCCAGGCTTGGGGCCGTGCACAGCGTGGTCTTCGGCGGGTTCTCGGCCGAAGCCCTGCGCGACCGGGTCCGCGACTGCGACGCCAGCGTGGTGATCACCCAGGACCAGGGTGTCCGGGGTGGTCGCCCCATCCCACTCAAGGCCACCTGCGACGAGGCCCTGGAAGGGGAGCGTGGCGTCACCGCCGTCCTCGTCTTCCAGCGCACGGGTGCCGATGTGGGCTGGGTCGATGGGCGGGACGTCTGGTGGCACGACTGCGTGCCCACCGCCGAGCCGGTCACCGAGGCCGTCGTCTGTGCGGCCGAGGACCCGCTCTTCATCCTCTACACCTCAGGCTCGACCGGGCGCCCCAAGGGTGTGGTCCACACCTGCGGTGGCTACCTCACCTGGGCCTCGTACACCCACGAGGTGGTCTTCGATCTGCGCGAGGACGACGTCTACGCTTGCGTCGCCGACGTGGGCTGGATCACCGGCCACACCTACATCGTCTACGGCCCGCTCTGCAACGGCGCGACCACCCTGATGTTCGAGTCGACGCCGCTGTACCCGGACGCCGGACGGTACTGGGACCTGGTCGCCCGCCACCGTGTCTCCATCTTCTACACGGCCCCCACCGCCATTCGGGCCCTGGCGGCACAGGGCGATGACTTCGTCACCCGCTACGATCTGTCGAGCCTGCGGGTGCTGGGGACGGTGGGTGAGCCCATCAATCCGGACGCCTGGCGCTGGTACCGGGAGGTGGTCGGCGCGGGCAGATGCACCATCGTCGACACCTGGTGGCAGACCGAGACCGGTGGCATCGCCATCACGCCCATCGCCCCAGCCACCCCGGTGAGACCGGGCTCGGCGACGCTGCCCAACCCGGCCATCGTGCCGGTGCTCATGGACGACCAGGGCCGACCCATCGTGGGCCCGGGCGAGGGCCGCCTCTGCCTGGCACAGCCCTGGCCTGGCATGGCGCGGACGGTGTGGGGCGACCATCCCCGCTACGTCTCGACCTACTTCTCCACCTTCCCGGGCTTCTACTTCACCGGCGATGGCTGCCGCAGAGACGGCGATGGCTACCACTGGATCACCGGCCGTGTCGACGACGTGCTCAACGTGAGCGGCCACCGCATGGGCACCGCCGAGTTCGAGGCTGTGCTCGTGGGTGTCGACAGCATCGCCGAGGCCGCAGTCGTGGGCTTTCCCCACGCGCTCAAGGGGCAGGGTGTCTACGCGTACCTGGTGCTGCAGCCCGACGCCGACATCACCGAGCCAGAGGCCCTGCACGCAGCCGCCAATGCAGCATGTCGTCAGCAGATCGGGGCGCACGCCCGCATCGATCTGGTGCAGCTGGTCCCCGGCCTGCCGAAGACACGGTCGGGCAAGGTCATGCGTCGCATCCTGCGCAAGGTGGCCGAGGGCCAGCCCGATCAGCTCGGCGACGTCTCGACGCTGGCCGATCCCAGCGTGGTGGCCTCCATCGTCGCCGGCGCTCGGAGCCTGTCTTGAGCGGCGCCTCGACAGCACGCGATCCCGACTCCTACGCCCAGATGCTGGCTGCGGTGCAGGCCTTCCACGACAAGCACGGCTTCAAGGAGCGGGGAGGGGAAGAGCTGGTCTACCGCGTGGCGCTCATGGTGGAGGAGCTCGGGGAATTCGGGGCCTGCGTCACCAAGGGCAAGCCGCGGGCCGAGCTGGCCGAGGAGCTGGCCGACCTCTACATCCTGGTGCTGGGCACCGCCATCTCCGCCGATCTCGACCTGCCCGGCGCCTTCTGGTCGAAGATGGACGAGCTCATGAAGCGGGAGGCCAAGATGGTGGGCGGACGGGTGCGGGTGAGCCGCTTCCGGGGCTCCGAGACCGACGAGCCGGCTACTTGAGGGCCTCGAAGGTGCCCGTGAAGGTGGCGTCGAGGTCGTAGCCCTCGTAGGTCACGGTGCCTTCGCCATCGAACTCGCCCCAGATCTCCATGGAGCCTTCGTCGGCCCAGGCGTTGATGTTGGCGTCGAAGTCGGTGTTCAGCGCGCTGAACACGGCTGCCTCGCCGGAGAACAGACCGCTGCCCTCGTCGAGCTCGCCGGCGAAGGCCAGCTCTGGGTTGCTGAGGCTGCCGAAGATGCTGTCCCACTCA
>JAERSX010000259.1 GCA_016845285.1 Deltaproteobacteria bacterium
CATCGACTCGCCAGAGGTCTGCGCTGACTTCTACGACGAGTGGGAGCAGATGTTCGAGGGGGTCTACGGCAACAACAAGCTCGAGATCGACAACGGGCGGATCTACGAGGTGGGCGACACCACCGTGGAGGTCTGGTTCGGTCCCAACGAAGACGTCATGGGTCGCATCCTCGAGACCGTGGACAGCGCCCAGGAGTCGCTGCGCTTCACCATCTTCGCCTTCACCAAGGACCAGGTGGGCAGCGCCTTCATCCGCAAGCAGGAAGAGTTCGACGAGTGGGACCTGGCCGACGGCGTCGACCTGGAGACCGACTTCCGCGACCGCCGCCAGGTCACCGGCGTGGTCGACCGCTCCCAGCTCCACAGCAACGGGCAGTACCACGAGGTCTACCGGCTGCTGAGCGCTGGGATCGACATGCGCCTGGACGGCAACGACAACTCCAAGCAGCCCGGCGACTACCAGGCCGGCGGAGGCCGTCTCCACAGCAAGACCATGGTCATCGACGCCTTCGGCGAGGAGCCCAAGGTCATGACGGGCTCCTTCAACTGGTCCAGCTCGGCCACCATCAGCAACGACGAGTTCATGCTGGTGCTGCACGGCGAGCGGGTGGCCCGGGAATACGACGCCTACTTCGAGGACCTCTGGGCCGACGGCAAGCACTTCGGTGAAGACCGCATCGGTGAGAACGGCTTGGAGACCGGAGACCTCGTGATCAACGAGGTGATGTGGTACGGCGGTCACTCCGGAGACGAGGAGGGCTTCGACGAGTTCATCGAGCTCCGCAACCTCACCGACCAGCCCATCCAGCTGGACATGTGGCAGATCAGCAACCCGGACGACTTCGTGGTGGGGATCCCACCGGGCAGCACCGTGGGCGCCGACGAGACCTTCCTCATCGTCGATCACACCCGTGAGCCCTACGAAGACGGCGTGCCCCAGGACGAGGGCTCGGCGTACACGACCGGCGACTACGTGGTCAACACCTTCAACGACACACGTCAGGCCCGGCTCTACCTCAAGGATGGTTCACTCGAGCTCATCCTGAGAGACCCGGCAGGCGTCGAGATGGACCGCGCAGGCGATGGTGGCGCGGCCTTCGAAGGAGGGCCCGAAGACAACGGGACCATCCACAGCATGGAGCGCCGGGCCGATCCAGGCGACGGCAGTGACCCCGGCAGCTGGTACACCTGCACGGCCGACGAGGGTGGGTCCAAGGTACACCCCCACTACCGCGACGAGATCATCGCGACCCCCGGAGAGACGAACTCCGAGGAGCCCTGAGCGTGTACCAAGTCATGCCGTGCTCGGCCCAGCGTGGCTGCGCTCGCTCATCACGGGAAGCGCCGGCACCCGGGAGCAGGCACCGACCGAGGTCGAGGCACACGGAGGCTCCCCCGGTCATCGCACGCCAAGTGTCGGTCAACGTCACCTGAGAAGTGGCCTCCACCAGAGCGCCTGATCTACCCTCCGTTCAGAACTCAGCAGGACGTACATTGGACGCCATCGACGCTCTGTCCGGGATCCCTCTGTTCCAGAAGGTGCCCCGCACCGCCCTCCATGAACTGACCATCCTCGCCCCCGTCGTGGAGTTCGCCGAGGGCCACGTCGTCTTCCACCAGGGGTGGGCGGCGAGCGTCTCGTTGCTCGTCCTGCGCGGACAGCTCGTGGCCCGCGTCGCACACGAAGGCACGGAGCGTGATGTCGGAGAGATTGGGCCAGGCGAGATCATCGGTGAGCAGGCTCTCTTCGTGCCCGGTGGCCAACGCTCTGCATCCGTGATCGCCAAGAGCCCGTGCACCTGCCTGCTCCTCGAGCCCGGAAAGTGGGAAAAATACAGCGACAATCCCGCCATGGTGGCCCTGGAGCGCCATCTGTTGGAGACCCTGGCCCGACGCATTCGAAGAACCAACGCGGTCATCCGGGAGGCCTGGAGTGTCGAGCGGGACCACAGTGCGTCCGGCGCCGACCAAGGTCGGCGCAGCGTGTTGCGGCGATGGTTCCCCAACCTCTTCGGCGAGGAGCGAACATGACCGAGCTCATCAGCGCGTCCAGAGCCTACCTGCAGCGAAACCCCGTTCGCGGCGTAGCTGCCGAAGCCCTGGCCGAGGCCTTCGGCCGCACGGCGCTGTTGCGCTACGGCGACCGCCACATCATCTGCGCGGAGAACGAGCCTGGGGATGCCATGTACTTCCTGCTCGAGGGCAAGGTCAGGGTCCGGCGCAAGGACAGCCGCGGCAAGCCACGTGATCTGGCCACGGTGGAGGCGCCCGCTCTCATCGGTCACATGTCCCTCATCGACGACAGCCTCCGGAGCGCATCGTGCCTGTGCGAGGGCAGAGCCGTCGTGGCCACCCTCGGCATCGACCGCTACCGGGAGCTCATGGAAGAGAGCACCCCCGCCGGCGCTGCCCTGCGCCGCGTGCTCTGTGCCAGCATGGCTCGCCAGCTCGTGAGCGCCAACCACGGGATCCGCGAGCTGATTCAACGTGCAAGCGCGCCAACCACATCGCCGACGACCCACCGGCCTCCTGTCCCCAGAGCGGCCCACTCCACCACCTTGACCGGTGATCGCGATGTGAGCGACGCCGAGCTCCTCCGCATCGCCAACGTCCTGGAGGGCTGGCAGCTCAACGCCACGACAGCCGACGTGAGCAAGATGCAGGTCGTGCACAGCGACGCCGACCTGCGACGCACCACGCCCCGGAAGTGATGGGGTTGCGCCCTCACCTCGTGATCCTCTGCACCATGGCCTGCACCGGTGCACCCGAGCAGAGCGGCTACGTGCCCGACGCCGTCGACAGCGGCATCACTCCACCGGAGCAGATCCGGCTGGGTACCTTCAACATGGAGTGGTTCGCCGGCGACTACGAAGAGCGGAACGCCGTGGACTACGAGATGATGGCGCAGATGATCGTGGAGCTGGAGCCCACGCTCCTCGGCCTGCAGGAGATCAAGAACGAGCGCGCCCTGGACGCCCTGTACGACCACGGACTCCCCACACGCTTCGTGGCCGAGGTGAGCTCGGACGGATGGGACCTACGGCCCGTGCTCCTCTATGACAGCGAGGTGCTCACCCTGTCACGGGTGCTGGAGGTGGAGGTCTACGAGGAGGGATTCCGCGACGTGCTCACCGCCAAGGTGGGCGTCCGTGGCTCCGAGATGGAGCTGGTCGTGGGCACCCTGCACTTCGCGAGCGAGTACAGCGACGAGAACACGGTGATCCGCGCGCGCGAGGTCCTGGGCCTCCAGACATACATCGCCGAGGAGCTGACCTCCGACTACGGCGAAAGCGCCGAGCTCTTCGCCTTCGTGGGTGACTACAACGACACCTTCGAGGGCATCGAGACCGAGTTCCCGACCCTACAGCCCTTGCTCGATGACCCCAGCCTGGCCTTCGCCACCCACAACACCAGCGACTTCACGCAGATCAGCTACCGCTCCAAGATCGATCACCTGCTGCTGAGCACGTCACTGGCAGACCGCTGGACCGGCCGCGACGACCTGGAGGACGGCTGCCGGGTGTTCGCCCACGACGAGCATGAGCTCTACGGTACCTACGAGGGGGGGGCCAGCCGCTTCCCCAGCATCAGCGACCACCGTCCAGTGCTCATCGACCTCGAAGTGTCGCCGTAGTCACACGAGCCACGTCCTGGCCGGCTATGAAGCACCATGGCCCCGCACATCTCGACCCTGGCCCTCGCGCTGCTCCTCGGCTGCACGCCCACTGTCGACGACGACGACGACGGGTATGCCGGCGGCGAGCGCCCCACCGACGACACCGGCGAGCCCGACGTCTACGACGGCCCCGTGCTTCGGGTGGGCACCTTCAACATCGAGTGGCTGCGCGACTACTACCTGTACCGCAACGCCACCGACTACGAGATGGTGGCAGCCCTCCTCAACGAGCTGGAGCCCGACGTCTTCGGCCTCCAGGAGATCGAGGGTGATGGCGCAATCGAGTTCCTCTACGAGCACGGGCTCGACGAGAAGTACAAGGCCGAGATCGGTCGCGAAGGCGACGTGCAGCGCACCGCCATCCTCTGGAACGACGAGCGCGTCCGCGTGAGCAACCAGCAAGACGTCGACATCAGCCCCAGCGGCTTCCGCGATCTGAACGCGGCCCGTGTCGAGGTGCGCGACCACGACCTGTCCTTCGTGTTCGCCACGCTCCATCTGGCGAGTGCCTACGACGAGGACAACGTCGAGGTGCGTGAGGACGAGGTGCTCAAGCTGCACACCTGGATGCGCGGTGACATGCACGACACCTACGGCGACGACGCCGAGCGCGTCGTGGTCGCCGGAGACTTCAACGACACCTTCTCCGGCGAGGATGGTGTCGACGTGCTCCAGCCTCTCGAGGACGACGACGATCTCGTCTTCGCGACCCGGAACACCATCACCTACACGCAGACCAGCTTTCGCTCGAAGATCGACCACGTGGTCCTCGACCAGGACCTCGCCGACCGTTGGCTGGGTGCCGACGACGACGAAGAAGGCTGCCTGGTGTTCGCCCACGATCACACCGCCCCGTACAGCAACTACGAGGGTGGCTACGACGACGAACAGAACATCAGCGACCACCGGCCGGTCTTCGTGGAGCTGGCCCTCGAAGATCGCTGAAGGTGGTCAGAGGTCTGGTGGCCCAAGGGGCACACCGATCACCCAGGACCAGACAGCACGCCGCCCCCAGAGCACCTAGCGGGTCTCGATGAACTGTCCGGTGTCGTCGTAGCCGCCGTCGTCACCCCCACCGCTGTCTTCGCCGGGGATGCTGTCACCCTGGCCATACTCTCCGTCGGCCACGCAGGCCCAGTAGCCGTTGCTGTAGTGGCTTCCCAGCTCGACCTCGCAGATGCCGACCCAGTAGACGTAGCGGGTGTCGTGCTCCTTGCCGGCCTGGCACTCCGAGTAGCCGGTGACGTACAGCTCCCCCATTCCGCAATCGCCGATGCTGCCGATGCTCCAGCCACAGCCTGAGAGAAACCCCACGATCACGCCGAGCTGCACGATGTCCTGGACACTCATCAAGGTAGCTCCCCCGTCGTAGGCGGGTACGGTCCCGCACTGGATCGCATCGTACACCAGCCCACAGAGCCCCCTGTTGGGCGGGCTATGCTCGGTACCTCGGACGGCCCATGCCAGACCTCGAAGTGGTCATGCTCACCGAGCGCTCACTCGCGACGGTGGACGCCAAGGCACCCGCTCGACTCTGGCACGAGCGCCTGCTGGGACTCGGACTGCTGCGGGTCCCCGACGCGGCGTTGCTGCACGACCCAGACGGTCCGGGGCCCCTCCTGGCCGCCCTGCAGCTGGCCCTGGCCGATCTCGAGGAAGCCGAGGAGGAGCTGCGGCTGGCGCGAACGCCTGATCCCTTCCGCACCGGCACACCACCTCCGCCCGTCTTCATCGCACCGCTCGTGTTCTTCGGACTGCTCGCGCTCTTCAGCGGCTTCTGGACTGCGCTCGTCGTGACCCTGATGGTGTCAGCCGCAGTCGCCATCGCCGGGCTCATCCGCCTGTGGACCATCGAAGACCGCGCCCGTAAGGAACGCCTCGCCGCGGCCGAGGTCGACATCGTCGACAAGCGCACCGCTCTACATACGGCACGCCAATCCCTCTTCGCCGAGAGCTTCGTGCTCCGACTGGGCAGGCGGCTGGTGTTCCGTGTGCCCGCCCGAGAGCACATCGTCATGGAGCGGGACCGCTGCGTGCCTGGAACCCCCGAGCGCATGGCGCAGGCTGCCAGGCTCGCCGCCCTCGACGAGCGCATCGCCGCCCACCACACCTCGCCACCCGAGACCTGGTCGGCCGAGGGCCTGCTTCCGCCGGAGAACCCGTGATCCCCTTGCTGATGATGCTGATTCCCTGTGTGGCAGCAGACCCGCCCGCAGAGCCCGTGCCCCTGGGCCCCGACGATGTACGCGCCCAACGCTGGGCCGACGGCCTCGCCGTCTCGCCCGACGGCCGGACCGTGGTGTGGGAGGAATGGCGATGGGGCGATGAGCGTCGGACCAGCGACCTGTGGCAGGCCACCTTCTCCAGCAGTGGTGCAAAGGGCCCTCCACAGCGGCTGACGTTCACCCCGCACGCGGAGACGCGGGCCACCTGGAGCCCCGATGGCCGCTGGCTCTACTTCCAGCAGGCCCCCGAAGGCGCCAAGACCCAGGTCTGGCGTCTCGACCCCGTCACCGGAGCGCAGCAGCCCCTGAGCGCCCTGCCCGAGGGCATCCGAG
>JAERSX010000260.1 GCA_016845285.1 Deltaproteobacteria bacterium
CTTCCAGGCGCTCACCCAGTTCCTCCAGGGTCAGGGGGTGATGCGTCCCCCCATGATCGTGGTGTGGCTCATCAACATCGTAAACGTCGTGCTCAACGGCGTGATGATGTTCGGCTGGTTCGGGGGCGTGGAGTGGGGTGCGGTGGGCTGCGCCTGGTCGAGCGCCCTGGGTCGCTGGCTGCTTCCGGGCAGCCTCGTCCTGCTCGCCTGGCCCACGCTCAAGCGCTTCAAGCCACCCCTGAGTGCCTGGCTCGACGCGGCGGCGGTGTACCGCTTCTTCAAGATCGGTGCCCCCATCGGTGGGGCCCAGTCCCTCGAGGTGTGGGCCTTCAACGGCGCCGGCATCATGGCTGGCTGGCTGGGGCCCACGGCCATCGCGGGTCACTCGGTGGCGGTCAACATCGCATCGGTCTCCTTCATGGTGCCCTTCGGGCTGTCGGCAGCGGCAGCCACGCGGGTCGGCAACCTCGTGGGCGCCGACCAGCCCTGGATCCGCGCGGCCTGGACCGCCATCGCCATGGGCGGTGTCTTCATGGCGGCGTCGGGCCTCTGCCTGATGCTGTTCCCAGAGATCATCGGCGGCCTCTACACCGACGATGTCGAGGTGCTCGCCGTGGTGGCCGTGGCCCTGCCCCTCGCCGCCCTCTTCCAGCTCTTCGATGGTCTTCAGACGGTGGCCAACGGCATCTTGCGCGGGGTCGGCGACACCCGCTTCCCCGCCGTGGCCGTGCTCATCGCCTTCTGGATCCTCGGCCTGCCCGCCGGCTGGTACCTGGGCATCCACAGGGACGGTGGGGTCGCTGGGATCTGGACAGGGCTGGTGGTCGGCCTCGTCGCGGTGGCCATCCTGCTGGTCGGGCGGGTCCGCTACCGCATGGCCCGGGGTGCCATCCGCATCACGGGCTGAGCTTGAGGCCCCCAGGTGCGGATGTGGGGCAGGCTTCGGTAGAGCAGCTCGTGGTAGAGCCGACGGGGCAGGAAGCGGCGCATCAGATCGAAGAGGTAGGCGTCGGGAGTGCCGGGCACCCGCAGCGGGGGGCGGCGGCGCTCGATGGTGCGCTGGACGGTCCGGGCCACCGACTCGGGGGTCGGGCGCGCGTTGTGCATCACCCGCGCGATGAAGTCGGTCATGTCGTGGTAGTGGCGGTGGTAGGGGTGGCTTGGTCGGTCGAGGGCCAGGTGGGCCAGCTCTGTCCACCGCACCCGCTCGAAGCCGTCACTGTTTATGAAGCCCGGCTCCACGAGCGACACGTGGATGTTCCAGGGGCGCACCTCGTACCAGAGCGCCTCGCAGGCGCCCTCCAGGGCGAACTTGCTGGCGCTGTACACGGCCATGGTGGGCATGGCCATCATGCCGCCCACGCTGGATATGTTGATGATGCGTCCCCGTCGGCGGCTCCGCATGCCGGGCAGGGCCAGGCGGGCGAGCTCCATCGGGGAGCGGAAGTTGATGTCCATCTGGGCGAGACGGTGGGGCTCGGTGACGTCCTCGACCACGGCCCGGTAGGAGACGCCGGCGTTGTTGATGAGCACGTCGAGACCGGTTCCCTCGCGCTCGATCTCGTCGATGACCTCCTCCCGCTCGCTGGGGATGGTCACGTCCAGGGGCCGCAGCCACACGTGCTCGGAGGGAGCGAGCCCCGCCTCGGCGAAGCGCTCCAGCGAGCTCTCCCGGGCCGTGAGCACCAGGTGGTAGCGCTCTGTCTCGAGCAGGCGCTTCGCGATGGCCAGACCAAGACCGGTGCTGGCTCCGGTGATGAGCACGGTCGGTCGCATACTGCTCCCGGGCCGAGCCTCGACGAGATGTCGAGGTTCTCCGTACACCTTGCCACGGTCTCACGCCAGGATCACTCGATTCCGGTGTCTCCGCCGTCGGCCGTGTCTTCCTGCACCACGTGGAACTCGACGCGGCGATTCACCGCCTTGGCGTCTGCGCTGTCGCCCTCGACGAGGGGGCGGGACTCGCCGAAGCCGGCGTACTGCAGGCGGGCCGGGTCGACCTGGCGGTTGATGAGGTAGCGGACCACGCTCTTGGCGCGGCGGTCGGACAGCTCGATGTTGTAGGCGTCGGAGCCATCTGAGTCGGTGTGCCCTTGCACCTCGATGCGGACCTCGGGGTAGCGAACCAGGACCGCAGCGGCCTCGTCGAGGATCCGGTACGAATCCACGGTGATCTCGTCGGAGTCCACCTTGAAGTTGATCCCGTGGATGACGCCCGTGAAGCGCTCGATCTCCTTGGGTGCCGCCGGTGCCTCGTCGGGGCAGCCGTCTTCGTCTTCGAAGACGTTGTAGGTCTCGGGGCTGTTGGGACAGACGTCGAACTCATCGCCGATGCCGTCACCGTCGTTGTCGTCGTCGAGGCAGCCGTCGTCGTCCCGGAAGCCGTCGTTGTCCTCGGCCTTGTTGGGGCAGTCGTCGTCGAGGTCGGCGATGCCGTCGCCGTCGTTGTCGTCGTCGGGGCAGCCGTCACCGTCCCGGTAGCCGTCCTGGTCCTCGGCCTCGTTGGGGCAGTCGTCCTTCCAGTCGACGTGGCCGTCGTTGTCGTTGTCGTCTTCGGGACAGCCGTCGTAGTCGCGGTACTTGTCGAAGTCCTCTTCGTCGTCGGGACAGTCGTCCTCGTCGTCGATGATGCCGTCCTCGTCGTTGTCTGTGTCGGGACAGCCGTCCTGGTCGAGGAAGCTGTCGTAGTCCTCGGGATCGGTGACACACTCGTCGTCGCGGTCGAGGATCCCGTCTCCGTCGGTGTCCTTGCGAAGCTCCGAGCCGCGGAAGCAGAAGCCGGCCGAGACCTCGAAGTCGGTGAAGGCGTCGTCGATCTCGCCGTGGGGCTCGGTGCCGAGGTTGAAGAGGGCGCGGAAGTCGGTGCGCAGGGAGACCGGGCCGTTGATGGGGATCAACATGCCGTAGCCGGCGTTGAGGAGCCCATCGGTGTCGGGGTTCTTGAAGTTGCCGAGGTTCTCGCCTTCCGGTGCTTGATCCTCCCAGGTTCCGGGATCGCGGCGCACCCGCTTGTGCATGAGCCCGCCACCTGCAGCGAAGAAGGGCTCGATGGCGGCGTCGGGGGCCAGGTTGAAGAGGATGTTGAGCCGAGGCGTGAGCGCGTCGTAGCCGTACGCGAAGGCGGTCCGCGTCTGGCCTTGGTGGAAGCCGAAGTCGGTCTCGATGGTCCAGCGGGGGCTGAGGCCGTAGCCGAGACGCGGCACCGCAGCCCAGGTCGAGTCGATGTTCTCGGCCGGATCCATCCAGATGTAGCCGCCGGCCACGCTGAAGGTGACGCCGTGTTCATCGGACGGCGCAGCGAGAGCGGTGCCGAGGCCTGCGAGGATCAGGAGGAGGTTCATGTCGATCTGTCGGTGTCCAACGACCGATCTATACCGCCAAAAGGTCTCTTCGCGTGACGACTATGTCACCGGGGTGACACTGGATGCTCTGGCGGGGCCTCGTCGGTGTCGCTCTCGGCGGGGGCCTCGTCCTCGAGTGCCTTCTACATGGCCCAGGCGAGGAAGGACCTTCCCTGGG
>JAERSX010000261.1:2500-14820 GCA_016845285.1 Deltaproteobacteria bacterium
GGTCGTCAGGTAGTACTTAGCCTTGGATGATGGTCCACCCAGATTCCCCCGGGGTTTCACGTGCCCCAGGGTACTCAGGAATCCGTCTGGCTCGATTTAGCTTTCGTGTACGGGGGTATCACCCTCTGTGCCGCAGCTTCCCATCTGCTTCCACTAGCTTCCTCGATACCGTTGTGACGGTCCTACAACCCCGCCCCAGAGTATGGGACGGTTTGGGCTATTCCCCGTTCGCTCGCCACTACTGAGGGAGTCTCAATTGATTTCCTTTCCTACGGGTACTTAGATGTTTCAGTTCCCCGTGTTGGCTCCGCCGAAGCGGTGACCCCGCATTACCAGGGCCGGGTTTCCCCATTCGGGCATCTCCGGATCATCGCTTGCTTGCCAGCTCCCCGAAGCTTATCGCAGGCTCCTACGCCCTTCATCGCCTCCTGACGCCAAGGCATCCACCATACGCCCTTCTATGCTTGACCAATGCGCTTGACCACGTCACCGCGACAGAGTCCACTCCTTACGGAGGTTTCCCTGTGCGCGAAATCGACGCAGCATCAAAAACATGCTTATAAAGAAGTCAAAGACCGAAACTCGAACACCCCCCGGGGGGGGGTCTCCGGTCGTTGAAAACCAGGCAGTAGTCTCTCACTATTCACCGTTCTGAACTCAACCCGAAGGTCAGTTCTTTTCTTAAAGGAGGTGATCCAGCCGCAGGTTCCCCTACGGCTACCTTGTTACGACTTCACCCCAATCATCGGACAGACCGTTGGCGGCTCCCTCCCTGAGGGTTGGGTCACCGACTTCGGGTCCAGCCAACTTTCGTGGTGTGACGGGCGGTGTGTACAAGGCCCGGGAACGTATTCACCGCGGCATGCTGATCCGCGATTACTAGCGATTCCGACTTCACGGAGTCGAGTTGCAGACTCCGATCCGAACTGAGGCGACTTTTTTGGGATTGGCTCCCCCTCGCGGGATTGCAGCCCTCTGTAGTCGTCATTGTAGTACGTGTGTAGCCCCAACCATAAGGGCCATGAGGACTTGACGTCATCCCCATCTTCCGCCGGTTTAACACCGGGAGTCTCGCTAGAGTGCCCATCCGAAATGCTGGCAACTAACGACAGGGGTTGCGCTCGTTGCCGGACTTAACCGAACATCTCACGACACGAGCTGACGACAGCCATGCAGCACCTGTCACTGAGTTTTCCCGTGAGGGAACACCCCCTGCTTTCACAGGGGTTCTCAGGATGTCAAGGCTGGGTAAGGTTCTGCGCGTTGCGTCGAATTAAACCACATACTCCACCGCTTGTGCGGGCCCCCGTCAATTCCTTTGAGTTTTAATCTTGCGACCGTACTCCCCAGGCGGAGTGCTTAATGCGTTAGCTTCGGCACAGAAGGGGTGAATACCTCCTACACCTAGCACTCATCGTTTACGGCGTGGACTACCAGGGTATCTAATCCTGTTTGCTCCCCACGCTTTCGCACATGAGCGTCAGTATCGAGCCAGGTGGCCGCCTTCGCCGCCGGTGTTCCTCCTGATATCAACGAATTTCACCTCTACACCAGGCATTCCACCACCCTCTCTCGAACTCAAGCGAGGCAGTATCGAATGCAGTTCCAGGGTTGAGCCCTGGGCTTTCACATCCGACTTACCAAGCCGCCTGCGTGCGCTTTACGCCCAGTGATTCCGAGCAACGCTTGCACCCTCCGTATTACCGCGGCTGCTGGCACGGAGTTAGCCGGTGCTTTCTTGCGAGGTACCGTCAAAATTCTTCCCTCCCGACAGGGCTTTACAACCCGAAGGCCTTCATCACCCACGCGGCGTAGCTGGATCAGGCTTTCGCCCATTGTCCAATATTCCCCACTGCTGCCTCCCGTAGGAGTCTGGGCCGTGTCTCAGTCCCAGTGTGGCTGATCATCCTCTCAGATCAGCTACCCATCGTACCCTTGGTGAGCCGTTACCTCACCAACTAGGATTAAATAATGGGCCGCAGGCCGATCCTCTGGCGCCGTGAGGCTTTCATGCCGAAGCACATATGGGGTATTAGCCCAGGTTTCCCCGAGTTATCCCCCTCCAAAGGGCACGTTACCTACGTGTTACTCACCCGTCCGCCGCTGGAACCGAAGTTCCCGCTCGACTTGCATGTGTTAAGCCCGCCGCTAGCGTTCGCTCTGAGCCAGGATCAAACTCTCCAGTTTAATCCACTAAAAAACTCTATCTTGTGTGCCGTAGCACACGAATTGAGCGGAGACTACTGCCTGCTTTTCAAAGACCGGACTCGAAGGTCACGTTGCGTATTCGGCAGGGTCTGCCGAATGCCCCGGGCTCTTATGTGAGCAGGGAGCGTTACGCAACTTCTTTTCGAGTTCAGAGAACATCGACCGAGGTCGATTGGCTTCCAGCTCGTTGCTGAAGGCCCCCGCCTTTTAGCGACTCCGTCTTGGCGTGTCCAGGGTGTTTCGAAGAAACTTTCGAGTCCCGGTTGGCCTCGTGGAGGCCCATTCCAAGGGGGTCAGGCGGTGTAAAGATCGTGCTCCAGGAGGGGATTCCCTCCCAGCGCCCGCGGCTTTTATGAGCAGCCTCGAAGGCCGTCAAGGACATCCTCAGAGAAAATCCTTGACCATGGCGATCTTGTATGCCCATCCGCAAAACATACCGAGGATAAGACCAGCTGCGACGGCGACTTCGTGGCGCTCGACGACTGCCATCACTTTCCGCCATGCGTTTGAGCCCGCGAACAGGCTCGAGCCACCCACGAGGAAGGCACCGACGGTACACAGGAAGAGGACCAGCCCAAAGGGCTGATTGATGGTCCCCTGAAGCAGCTCCAGGTGGGCCAGGTGCGTGAACGTGGTGGTCATGCCGCACATCGGACATGGAAAGCCGGTGAATGTCAGTACTGCGCATCCCCCGAGTCCGAGCTGGGTATGCGTGCCCATGCCTGATGGGTCCGGTGTGAGGGAGAGCGCCGTAGCTAGCACTCCTGCACTGGGTAGGAAGAGCCCGGCTCCAACGAGGCGATTCTGAACCACCGGGGGCAGCGCCTCGAGGTAGCGGACCGGTCGTAGGATCGCCTCGACCAGCGCTTGCATCAGCGACTACCTTCCTGCACGGGGAGACAGGACTCGAGGAGGGCTGCAACAGATGCAGCATCCCGGTCCATGTCTTCCAAACGATCTGCGACTTGGCGGCGCAGTCGATGGAGATCGCTCGCCAGATTGAGTGCCGTGAGCATCGCCACGGTGTACTCGTCCATGGAACGTGCCCGACCTGCGACATCTTCCATGCGGCGGTCAAGTTCGGCGGCCACAGCGGCGATGTCCTCTTCAGACTCGTCGCTGCGAACGGTGTATTGGCGCCCGCGAACGGTGATTCGTACCTGCATGAACGCCTCGTAGGCTCTGCAGGTGGCTCTCGCAAGTCGGCGGAGCGCTTCAACCAGGCTCCTGGTACTCCAGGGAGCCTGCGTAGCTGCGAGGTCAGCCGAGGAGAGCGTCCACGAAAGCCTCAGCGTGGAAGTCACGGAGGTCATCGATTCCCTCGCCCAGTCCCACCAGCTTGACGGGTAGCCCGAGTCGCTCGCCGACCGCGACAACGACGCCGCCCTTGGCGGTACCGTCGAGCTTGGTGAGGGCCACTCCAGTCACGCCTACCACCTCCTTGAAGACCGTGGCCTGGGCGATGGCGTTCTGCCCAATGGTGGCGTCTAGGACGAGCAGAACCTCATGTGGTGCATCAGGCATGGCCTTCCGCATGACACGGACCACCTTGCCGAGTTCGTCCATCAGGGGCTGTTGAGCCTGGAGCCTCCCGGCGGTGTCACAGATGAGGACATCGATCCCTCGTGCGACCGCCGCTTGTGTAGCGTCGAAAATCACGGCTGCCGGGTCACCTCCCTCTTGGTGAGCGACCACCGGGACCTCAGCCCGCTGGCCCCAAACCTTCAGCTGCTCGATTGCTCCCGCGCGAAAGGTGTCGCCGGCGGCGAGCATCACCTTGTTGCCATCCCGTGCGTAGCGTGCGGCCAGCTTGCCGATGGTGGTGGTCTTGCCGCTTCCGTTTACTCCGACCACCAGGATCACCAGAGGGCCACTCTCGACTCGAGCAAGGCTGGCATCCTTGGCGATCCGGGCCAGGAGCTCCGAGCGCAGAGCATCCCGGAGTGCAGCCGGTGTGGCATCGGCCGCCGCAGCCCCCCGCACCACCTCCACCAGCTGACCAGCAGTGTGGACTCCTAGGTCTGCGGCGATCAGGGCGTCTTCGAGATTCTCCAGAGCCTCTTCGTCCACAGCCTCCCCACCCACGATGGCTTGGAGCCCGGATGCGAGAGCAGACCGGCTTCGCGCGAGGCCCTCAAAGAAACGTGCCGCAAGGCCCTGGGAAACATCGGGGGTTGGTTCTGGACGGGAGGGTGCCCTCCCCTCTCCTTCCTCGGACTCCTCTAGGGCAGGTCGCGAGCTGCGGCGCAGGACCGCTGCCCCACCGCCCAGCACCAGCACAGCGGCGCCCACGATGAGCGCCCAGACCTCGGGGGCAAGCTCAGGCACAGTGACCTCCTGGAGGCGGTCGGCCTATTCGGCGCGCAGCACCCGAGCCACAGCCAGAGGTGGCTCGACTCACTCCAGCTTGACGGTGACCAGGTGCGAGACGCCCGGGACATTCATGGTGACGCCGTACAGCGTATCGGCGCACTCCATGGTCTTCTTGTTGTGGGTGATCACGATGAACTGGGCCAGTGAGGCCATCTGCCGCAGGGCCTCGTTGAAGCGAGCCCCGTTCCCCTCATCGAGAGGAGCGTCGACCTCGTCCAGCAGACAGAACGGGCTCGGCTTCACCCGAAAGAGGGCGAAGATGAGTGCGATGGCCACCATGGCCGTCTCGCCCCCGCTCAAGAGACTGAGGCTCTGCAGACGCTTGCCAGGCGGTTGAACGACGATGTCCACGCCGGTCTGGAGCAAGTCCTCTTCGTCGGTCAATTGGAGCCGCCCGCCTCCTCCGCCCACAAGCCGTGGATACAGCTCGCTGAAAAATTCATTGACCCGATCGAAGGTGTCGCGGAACCGTTCTCGGCAGGTTCGATTCAGCTTGCCGATGGTCTGCCGAATGGTCTGAACCGAGCTCTCCAGGTCAGCTCGTTGTCCCTCGAGCTGGCTGTGCCGCTCGGAGACCTCGTCGTACTCACGCACGGCTACCAGGTTGACTTCACCGAGCCGCCGCAGTGAGTCTTTCGCATGCCGCAGCCGGTCCACCCAGTCTGAAATCTGACCCTGGTCCTCGAGGAGGCGTGGGGTGACCGTGAGGTCCTCGGTCCAGGACAATTCGGCGCCCTTGGCCTCCCCTACCCCTGGCAACTCGGTCTCCCGTGCGCTGGCGTCGGCCTCGAGGACGACATGCCCGACGCGGTCGATGCGATCGAGGAGACCAGCGACAGAGAGCTGGTAGCGTTCGTCGATGCTCTCGCGAATGCGACCGATCTCGGTGCGGACTTCGGAGACTCGTCGATCCAGCCCTTGTCTGGCCTGAGAGCGACCCTCGCGTACGCTCCGCTGGGTCGTCAGAGCCGCTTCCTGAACATCCAGCTCAGCCTTCGCCGCGACATGGACGGCCCGCTCCTGCTCGAGGCGACTGCGGACCACAGCCTGCTCTTCGCCGATGGCTTGGAGCAGGGTGGTCAGACGGGTGTCGTCATCTCGAAGCTCGACGATCCGAGACTCGGCTTGGGCCTGGTCTCGTGACGCGGTAGCCGCTTCACGCTCCGCGGCGGCGAGAGCCTCGGACAGGTCGCGTGAGGTTCGGGCGAGGCCAGCCACCCGCTCGCGTAGACCCGCTACTTGACTTCCCGACGAGGCCTGAGCTTCACGAGCATCGCCGAGACTCCGGGACTCTTGCACCAGAGCGCTCTGATCGACGTGGAGCGACTGCTCCACGCGTGCCTGCCGTGTCTGTGCCGCCGCGACATCTGCTCTTCGCCTGAGCGAGAGCTCGGCGAGTTTTTCCGTTCGAGCCGTCAACTCGGTGATCTCGGCAGCGATGCGAGCGTGTTCGTCTTCCTGTCGACGCCGTTCGCGAGCCGCGGCCTGCTCACGGGCCCGAGCCTCACGAACACGAAGGCTGGCCTCGCTGACCTCCCGCTGGCTCTCGGCATGTGCTGCACGCACCCGCTCCAAGTCCGCGAACCGGGCGGCGACGACGTCGACAGCCTCGGAGCTCAGGCGCTCTTCGCGAGCGAGGTTGGACTGGGCCTCATCCACACCAGCTTGCAGTCTTCCGATCTCGCGACGGCGTGCAAGCAGTGCGGTTCCCGCGACCTGCGGCAAGCCCAGACGCACCAGCCCATCGCTCCGGACAATGGCCGGTCCCGCGGTGCCAACATGGGCCACCAGGCTGGCGGAACGGTCGCTGGCCCACCGCTGCAACGCCGTGGCCAGATCGGGGACGACCTCGAGCCCAGCAAGCAGGCCTTGCGCGACAGGTCCGGATGCACCGCCCAGGGCAGCGGCCCACCCGTCAGTTGCCCCCTGCTGCACGTCCTCGAGCAGCAGCGTGAGCCCTCCACGACTTCTCGACGCGACGGCGAGAACGACATCGGGAGATCGAAGTCGGAGCGCGTCGAGGGCCTCACCGAGGGCAACTGTCACGAGGCCGTCGAGCTCTTCCGGCACGTCGAGCTCAGCGGAAAGGGTGCCCAGGACACCATCGACGGCGAGGGCCTCTTTTACCGGCTCGTCGACACCCGCATGCTCGGCTTGGAGAGCCTCGAGACTCTCCAGGCGGGCTCGGAGTCGAGTCGCCTCCCGATCAGCCAGACGCACACGCTGCTCCGCGGCGGTCTGAGCCCGTGTCGCATCGCGGTGTGCGGACTGGCCATTACGCAATGCCACGGTCGCCGCTTCGAGGGCGGCCTTCAGGACGGCCTCCCCCTCTTCTGCCGCAGACACAGCCTGAAGGGCGTCCGCCCCCTCCTTCCCGACGGCCTCCACACTCTCGTCAGATTGGTCTCTGCGGCTGCGGAGCGCATCCCGACGCTGGCTCAGGTCGCGTGAGCGCCCAGTCATTCCTTGGAGCTCCGCTTCACCCGCTGCCACTTCCTTGACGAACTGGAGGACCTGATTCTTGGCCGCGTCGATACGTTGGCGACGATCGCGAACGGCCTGCTGCGCGGTTGTCACGGCGTTGCGGATGGTGGCGAGGTCGGACTCGAGGAGGCGGAGCTGAGCCTCGAGGCGAGTGCGCTCTGCATCTGTCTGCGAAGCGCGTCTGGCGGTCTCGGTTGCACGCCCCCTCGCATCGGCTTCTTGGCCCTGGAGCTGGGTCGCTCTGACCTGCAGTTGCTCGGCCTCACGGGATTGGTACTGGCGCGCGGACTCGGACTCGCGGCGGCGTGCTTCCAGCTCCGCGATGGCATCGCGGAGCCCAGCGACGCCCATGGCCATGACCTCGACCTGCTCCCTTCCGGCTCTCAGGGCGAGTTCGGACTGCTCCACCGCTCGGATGGCGTCGGCTTCGGCATGCTCGGCCTCGCGGAGCTGTCCAGCCAAGACACGACGATCGGCGGCGAGGGCTGCGTACCGGGCGAGACCCAAGAGGATCTCGGCTTGCTTGATGAACGAGCGGAGCCGTCGGTAGCGCATGGCCCGGGCCACCTGTCGCTCAAGAGCTCGGAGACGCGCTGAGAGGTCTTCCACGACGTCGGTGACACGCTCCAGGTTCTGCAACGTGCCGGACAGCCGCTGCTCCGCCTCGTCACGCCGGGCCTTGAACCGTGAGATTCCTGCAGCCTCTTCGATGAGGCTGCGGCGCTGTTCAGGCCGGGCATTCACGATCTGCCCGATCCGCCCCTGCTCGATGAAGGAGTACATGCGGTTGCCCACACCAGAGTCCAGGAAGAGGTCCTGGATGTCCCGGAGACGGGCACGCTGCTGGTTGATCAGGTACTCGCTGTGGCCATCGCGGAACAGACGGCGAGACACCTGGAGCTCGGTGAGACGCGCGTACTCTCCAGGAAAAGGCTCGCCTCCGCTGGCGAAGGTGAGGCCCACCTCAGCCAGCCCCATGGCCTTGCGGGTCTCGCTCCCCGCGAAGATCACGTCCTGCATGGCCTTGCCGCGGAGGCTCCGCGCGGACTGCTCTCCGAGGCACCACTTGATGGCGTCCACGATGTTGGACTTGCCGCACCCGTTGGGACCGACAACCCCACTGATGCCCGGCCCGAAGTGCAGGGTCACTCGGTCGGGAAAGGACTTGAAGCCCTGAAGCTCGAGCTTCCGGATGATCATCGTGCGTGTCAGCCCAGCAACGCGAGGCCGCCGACCACCACGGCTACCAGGGCCGGGAGCCAGGTCAGAAAGCAGCCAGGACGCTTGTGACGATCACTCATGCGGGTCTCGATACTCCGCGGCTAGTCGGGTGTACTCTCCGTGCGCATGGGTGATGTGCTCGGCGATCTCGTCGTCTCCGAGGCTGCGCACCACCCTGGCGGGCATGCCCAGCACCAGGCTGCGGGAAGGCACGCGTCGGTTCAGGGGCACCAGAGCTGCCGCACCAATGATGACGTGGCGCTCGATGTGGGCGTTGTCCAGCACGACCGCCCCCATCCCGATGAGGCAATCGTCTTCCACATGGCAGCCGTGAAGCACCACACGGTGCCCGACCGTGACTCGAGCACCAACGACTGTGTGACTGAGGCCACGGGTGGCGTGGATGATGGTGCCATCCTGAATGTTCGACTCAGCACCGACCCGGATGGATCCCTGGTCACCGCGCAGCACGCAGCCAGGCCAGATGCTCACGTGGGGGCCCAGCTCGACATCGCCGATGACGACTGCCGACGCATGCACCCAGGCCGTGGGGTGGATGCGTGGTGCCACACCACGGTAGGCCTCGATCATCAGCTGGCTCCCTCGCGTTCGTATTCGCCGATCTACCGACCGAGGCCGGCTGCCGCCGCCTAACCGACCGGCCGACGTGCGGATCCGGCCGGAGGTTGAAATAGAGAACAGCACACTTCGTAGTGGAGGCCGGGAGGGATTCCATGGCGTCGACAAGTCTGGCCCGTAGAGACCACGACACAGCTCTGGCCTACGTGCTCTGGTGCGGTGCGTTCTTCGGGTTCGCGGGACTCCACCGCATCTACATGGGGCGGGTGGCCTCGGGCATCATCTGGCTCGTGACCTTCGGATTCTGCGGCGTAGGCCAGCTCATCGACCTGCTGATGATGCCCCGCATGATCGAGGACTCTTCACACGGAGCCGGCTGGTGAGCACCATCGTTTGAAGAGGTTGGTCACCTGACCTGTCCGACTCAGCCGATGAACACGCCCGCGACGGTCGCGGTCATGAAGGCTGCAAGTGAGCCGCCGATCATGGCCCGAATTCCGAGCTCCGCCAGATCTCCCATCCGCTTGGGTGCGATACCGCCGATGCCGCCGAGCTGGATACCGATGCTCGCAAAGTTGGCAAAACCGCAGAGCGCATAGCTGGCGATGATGGCACTTCGCTCGGAGAGCTGGGGAGTGTCTCCGCTGACCATCTCCCCGAGATGGATGTAGGCAATAAACTCCGTGAGCACGATCTTCTCGCCGAGCAGGGAGCCCACCAGAAAGCACTCACTCCAGGGCACGCCCATCGCCAGGGCGATGGGTGCGAAGCCCCAGCCCAGGATGCGGGACATGCTCAGAGGTTCGCCGCCGAAAGGAATGAAGGCCAGACCCCAGTCGAACATGGCGATGATGCCCACGAAGGCGATGAGCATGGCAGCCACGTTGATGGCAAGGCGCATCCCTTCCTCGGCGCCTCGCGCGGCGGCCTGGATGATGTTGCGATCGATGCGCTCGATCTTCATCTCGACCATGCCCGAGGTGGCGGGCGTGCCGTCCTCCGGAACCATCACCTTGCTCACCGCAAGAGCAGCTGGTGCTGACATGATGGAGGCGGTGACCAGATGGCCTGCGATGCCCGGGATGTCACCGAGGAAGCCCACATAGGCGGCCATCACACCGCCAGCGACCGTCGCGAAGCCACCGGTCATGATGGCGTTCAGCTCGGAGCGAGTCATCTTGTCGACGTACGGAGCCACCACGAGGGGCGCTTCGGTCTGTCCCACGAAGATGTTGGCGGCTGCTGAGAGACTCTCGGCGCCGCTGGTGCCCATGGTCCGCTGCATCAGCCACGCGATCACCCACACCACGCGCTGCATGATCCCCATGTGGTAGAGCGCCGCCATCAGGCTCGAGAAGAAGACGATGGTGGGAAGGATCCAGAAGGCAAAGGTCTTGACCGGGGGCGAGATGCGTCCCACGAAGAACTCGGCGTTGCCGTCGGGATCGAGGATCTGGTGCGGCATGACCGACTGGAAGACGAAGTCGGCGCCAGCCTCGGAGAAGGACAGGAGCCGCCGCACGCCGCTGTCGACCACAGTGAAGAAGAAGTCCTGCATCGCAGGGTTCAGGACAACCACACCAAACGCCAGCTGAAGGGCGACGCCCCACAACACTGGCTTCCACGAGATGGCCTTGCGGTTGACCGACAAGAGCCAGGCCAGACCGACCATGACGGCGAGGCCAACCAAGGAGAACAGGCGAGGTGCGAATTCCGGCATGCGCGCGGTGTAACCACGGTCACCGCCCGCGGCCCATCGGGAGACCTCAGCCGGCCTGCTCCCTCTGCTGCTTCAGGAAGCCGCGAGCGGTCAGGCCCACCGAGACGGTCCAGACATCGCTGGGGTTGTTGACCGCCCAGACCGTCCGAAGCACACCACCGCTCAGAGTGAGCTCGTCGCCACCACGCACGATGATCTTCGCGCCCGCCTGCATCGCCGTGACACGGAGTGACGAGAAGCGATCGGGGTCACCGAGGTTGGCGTCCTCGAAGTCCACGCCTCTGAGTCGACGGAGCCAGGTGAAGCTCGGCCCGATGGCCACCTGGTAGTTGGGCGCCACGAAGGCCTCGATCTCCCCCGCGAGCTCCTCTCCGGGCACGTTCTCGCCTCCCAACTCGGTGTTGGGCGTTCGATACCTGCCCACGACCTCAGCGTAGGCGGACCAGTAGCCGCCGCCCAAGGCACCGGTGCGGCCGAGGCTCAAGAAGCCACCCGCGTCGAAGGTGCCCTCACCAAGATTCGTGATGCGGCTGCGCTCAGCGGAGGTGTGTTGTCCCAGGCGCAGCTCCGGCCCCAGCGCAAGGCTCAGCGGAGCGCCACCGAGCTCATCGAGGACGACGCCCTTTGCACGGAGGCGGACCATTCCCAGCCCCTTGGTGGTGGCACAGGAGCCTGGTCCGAGCGCCAGGCAAGGCTCTTGGTCGGGACGGTTTTGATGGACCCGGTACCAGGGAACGAGCACCTCCGTCTCCAGACCCGGCAGCAGCCCGTAGCTGAGGATGGCCTTGAGGCCGACGGTGGCGATGCCGCCAGCGACGTCGATCTCATCCTCAGCGCCGCTGCCGCTGGACAAGGCCAAGGTGTCGAGTCGCTGGGCCTCAGCTCCAAGGTAGAGCGAGTAGTCGGCGTGGGACAGTGCCCACGGGCCGGAGCCGGCACTGGCTACGGACAAGACGGTCGTGGCGGCGATGAGACTGGAGAACATGCTGGCTCCGAGGTTGATTAGCGGCTGACCGCCCACTTCAAGGCCTTCTTCTGACCCTTCTGGCTGTATGTGCCGGACAGCGTAGCCCCAGACAGCCCACCGGTAAGACGAAGCTCGGACCCGCCGGCCTCGCTCAGCATCAGCGCACCGTCTGGCTCGATCCGTCCGCTCACCGCCACTCGGCGCTCGGTGCTCCCCAGATAGAAGGACACCTCGGCGCGGAGGGCGTTGCCGTCCTGGGCTGTGATGTGCAACGTGAGCGGCCGCCCGTTTGCTCGCCCCTTCCAGCTTCCGAGCACCTGGGGCACTGCGGGCGGCGCGGCCTCCACCTCCGGCGCCACCTCGGTCGGGTCGGGGTCGTAGACGAGGGCAACGTCACCCCCCTCTTCGAGCTCTTCGGGCGAAGGCACCAACGCCGCGACCGGCGCCTGTTCAGCCTGCACCGGGTCCACCATCTCTGCGGCGAGTCCAGCCTCACCGGAACCGACCTCGGCGCCGGCTGCGCTGGGCTGGGGTTCCGTGGCCTGGTCTGCCGCCTCCGGTTGGCCAGCGACGGGCTCCACACCCATCTCAGGGGTGACGTCCTCCGCAGGCTCGGGGACGGTGGAGGCCCGGTCAATCACCTCCGTCTCTTCGCTGCCCACCCCTGGTTCGCCAGGAGCCACCGAGGGTTCGGCGGAGGACGCAGTCGCGACGGGCGGAGCAGAGGACTCGCCCTGTGCTTCGGCGACGACGTCCGTCGAGGTGCCC
>JAERSX010000262.1 GCA_016845285.1 Deltaproteobacteria bacterium
CGTGAAGGGATCGAGGCCGGAGATCTGTTGTTGGAGTTCCTCGAGTCGCGTGAGGTGGTCTATGTAGGTGGCCTGAGCCTGGGACAACGCCCGCTGCTTCTCGACCAGGTCGCCGCCTTCTTCCCCGTCCTCTTCGGCCTCTACGAGGGCTTCCTCGTAGCGCTTGTTCAGGTGCAGGATGTAGTCGCTTCCCTCGGCGATGCCCTTGCTCACCTCGCGGATGACGACGGCACCGACGAGCATCGTGCTGGCGATGCCACCCGCGATCTGCAGGTCCAGGCGGACCAGCTCGCCCAACCACGCGATGAGCACCGTGCCAGCGAAGATGGTGAGCCCAGCCAGGCCGATGAGATCCCACTGGCGGAGGGCCGCCTTGAGGAAGCGTGTCTGTTCCACCTGTTGGAGCTTCTGGGCTGCGGCTTGCACGTCGTCGAAGGTGTCTACGACCATGCCCAGGCCGGCCCTTCGCCCGGCCTCCTTGAGCTCCGCGACCACGGTCTCGCCGAGGACGTTCTTGAGCGCCGCCTCCTCCCTGGCCTCGTCGCGTGCCGCTCGGGCCGTCTCCTCGTCTTCGATGGCCCTCGCGAGGCCATCGGCGATGCCCTTGGACTTGGCCCGCTCCTGCTCCAAGCGTCGCTTGAGCTCTTGGCGGGACTTCGCATCGGGGGGCACCAGCTCGTTGTGCAGGGTGCCCAGCAGCTCGCGCACCAGCGCTGGCCAGAGCTGCTCGTCGCAGGCGTGCCAGGCGTTGAAGTGGACGTGGGCCACGCCACGGACACAGCCGGGGGTGCGGACCAGGCTGTCTACGTGGTGCCGTACCCGCTTCATGTAGAAGCTCTTGCCCGAGCCCCAGTCTCCCAGCAGTCCGATGGACAGTGGTGGGGCGACGTCGTTGTCTACGATCAGCCGCGCCAGCGCCCGGGCCTCAGGATCGATGCCGAGCTGGTCTGCGCCACCGACTGCGTCCGAGCGATACCCGGGGACCCGCTGGGCTTCGTGGGGAGGCCGCACCTGGCACACGGTCCAGACGCGGCGCCAGTTCATCCCGGGTCTCGAGCTCGTCTGCTTCTTCTGAACGGTGGCCTTGTCGGCGGGCGCCGAGACGAAGCGGAACCAGTCATCGCGGAGCTGGTCGAGCCCGGCCTTGGAGCCCAGCACATCGAGCAGCGGTGTGTCCGGCATGGCCAGGAGCGCGGCCGTGACCAGCTGGCGGCCCCAGATCCGGTGGATGCGGCCGTCGCCCTCCAGGGGGTGGGCCGCCATCACCCAGCGCAGGGCGAACCAGATCGAGGTGTCTCCGGGGAGCGCGTAGCCCCCGGGAAACTCCAGGCCCCGCAGCATGGCCTGGCAGCGCTTGAAGGCGGTCGTGCGGGGAGCGCTCATCGTGGCGATGGAGCCGAGCACACCCAGGATCGATGGACCGCCCTTCACTTCCAGGAGCGCCTTCACATGGTTCTCGGAGCGGGCGACGAGCTCGGCATCGCTCATCTGGAAGACCGTCTCCCAGCGTCCGAGGGGAACGCTGCCCTTCGAGGTGCCCCTGTTCGAGGCCACCAGGGTGAGGCTTGATCGCTTCGGTCGTCCCCGAGCGGCGAGCCCGTCCATCAGGGCGTCGACGTGGACGCGGTCCGCTTCGACCACGACGGCCTCGTCGGCGTCCTCCTCGAGGAAGGCGGCCACCGTCCCGTGGGTGGACAGCTCACGCGGCGTGCTGCTCGGTCGCTTCACGTAGAAGATGTCGAGTCCGTTGGCGAGGCGCAGGTCTGGTCGCCGAGACTGCATGGAGCTCCCCTGGGACGCAGAGAGGAAGAATGCGCGGCCTGACCCCTCGCACATGAACTATCCGAGGAGTCTCATGAAGTAGACCAGCTGGGCTGGCTTGGCGCTACTGCAGGTCGGGACCGGGAGCTCTCCCTCTTGGAGTCCGACGTCGGGTAGGGTTCGCGTCATGCAGAGTCTGAGCTGTCGAGCCTGCGCCGCCCCCCTGAGCGCGAACGCCCTCGACCGCCGGCTGGCCATCATCACCTGTGCCAGCTGCGGCTCCATCTTCGACCTGTCTCGGCGCAAGGACCGGGATCCGGCGCTGCTGGCGACCGAGGAGCGGCCGGAGCGGGCCCCCGTGGCCTTGCCGGCCTCCTTCCGGGTCGAGCGCATCGGCAAGCGCATGACCGTGCGGATCCGCTGGTTCAAGCCGGCGTTGCTGATGCTCATTCCCTTCGCCATCGCCTGGAATGCCTTCCTCGTGGGCTGGTACGCCAACGTGTTGGGCGGAGACGTGCCCTCCGGGTCCTTTGGCATGGTCTTCGCGGTCTTTCCCATTGGCCACGTGGCGGTGGGCATCGGGGTCGCCTACCGAGCGTTGGCCAACCTGTTCAACCGCACCTTGGTCAAGGTCACCCCCGCCAAGCTCTCGGTGAACCACCTGCCGCTGCCCTGGTGGCCCATCCGCTCGGTTCCCGTGCGCGAGATCGAGCAGCTCTACGTGACCCGCAAGGTGCGCCGCGGGAAGAACGGCACCAGCGTGGGCTACGAGCTGCGCGCGGTCACCCGACAGCACGCTGCCATGCTGCTCTTGGGCGGCCTCGACGATCTCGATCAGGCCCTCTGGCTCGAGCAGGAGCTGGAGGACGTCCTCGACATCCGCGATCGTGCGGTCGCGGGCGAGGTCAAGGACGAGGGAGTTCAGCTGTAGGGATGGGGGCAAAGAATCGTCGGGCGAAGACTGTAGACGGACGTGCGATGACGGGTCGCTCGCCCAGCCACGGCTCCTCTACACTGCCGGTGGATGGGCCGCTCCACTGGCTGGCGTCCCGCGCCCACCCAGAGGTCCTGTGTTCTCCGAGTTTCGCCCGTGCTTCGGCCTCCAGCTCAAGGCACTGTGCTACCGCCGGTTGTTTCCGGCTCCCGATCACTTCCCGCGTCGACACCGTCACGGGACGCGCAGCGACGTCTTCCTGCGCGTCACCGTCCTCCCCCACACCGCGCAGCTTCACCTCGAGCACCACTACACCAGCGGACACGCCTGGATGTCGGATGAGGATCGGCCCCAGGTCGACGAGTCCCTCGGCACCTTGCTGTCTACGGAGCAGCTCGCCCAGGTCAGGGCCATCCAGGCGGATCGGGACGCCTGGGCCGCCGAGGTCCTGCTGGGTCTGTTCACCCCGATGACCGACACCGGCACCCAGCCGGTCAGCGCCGACCAGGCCGAGTTCTTCGAGCTGGGACGGTCGGTCAGCTTCGACGGCAAGGTCCCTCTGCTGACCCTCCGGCTGGGGCGTCTCCACGACGAGATCGTGCTCGACCACAGCTTCGTGTGGCCCAACAAGGAGCGGCGGATCGAGCGTCGCGTCCGGCTCGCCCCGCCTGGAACAGCGGAGGCTCTGTCAGCCATCCAGGAGGCGTTCGGGGCGGACGTGGCCCGCGCCGCCGCGCACTTCCACCAGACGCGAGAGCCCCGGTTTCGTTGACGGCGGTCGGCCCGTGACCGACACGGGCACTCGAGCAGGCTGAGCCTCAGCCCGTCTCGGCGGAAGGGTCCCTCCGCAGATCAGCGGTGTGCCTCGAAGAAGTCCATGATGAGCGGCCAGGTCGTGCCGAGATCGTAGGTGTGGCGCATGTCTGCCCGGCAGTCGAGCACCTCCGGCCAGTCCCCGTCCGAGGCGCAGTAGCTGCGGCAGTCCATGTCCTCGATTCCTGTGTCGAAGGGCTCGGCTGGCTGCGTCGTCTCGCAGCCGTGGGCCTCGGCCCAGACCTGGGTGATGGCCGTGGCCCCCGTGTAGAAGTAGCGATCGCCGTCTGTGGTGACGGTGAAGGAGGCGTCCTCCCACTCGCCGGGGGGGACCGTGGAGTCCCTGGAGCCGGTGACGGAGAGGACGGGCAGGTCGGCATCGGTGCCCTTGGAGGCCAGGTAGCCCCGGTGGGGCAGGCCGATGAGTGGGGCCAGGGCTCTGAAGCTGGGTGCCGTCCTGGGGTCTTGGCCCAGCTCCCAGGTGAACATGCCGCCGTTCGAGCCGCCCGTCGCGAAGATGGCCTGGGGATCGACACAGAGGCCAGCCTCGAGCTCGGCGACCAAGGTGAGGGCGAAGTCCACGTCGTCGGCTTGGCAGTGGGTCCAGGAGCAGCCGTTGTCGGCCACACCCTCGCAGGAGGGGTAGTTGTAGTCTGTGGTTGCGTCGTCATCGCAGATGTCGGGTGTGTCGTCGGGCACCTCGGCGTTGGTGCCGTCGCCATCGAGTCCGGTGGTGGATCCGGAGAAGGCCCAAGACGACCAGGACCGATCCGGCTGGCCGGACCCGAGGCCCAGCGGCGCCGCGACGATGTAGCCGTGTGCCTCGGCCTCGTCGCGTACGTCGGCGCTGCCGAGGAACTCGTCTTCATTGCCCCCCCAGCCGTGGAAGACCAGCACCAGGGGAGCCGGGGTCTCGGGGTCGTGCGACGCGGGCACGAAGACCTGGAACGAGCGCGTCAGGCCCCCGTGCTCCAGCTCGTAGAGTCCGCTGGTGAAGGTCTCCGCCTCGCAGCCCGCAGATCCCTGGGGTTCTGCGCTGTCGGCCTGGGAGTCGGGTGCGGTGGCCGGTGCCTGTGTGTCTGGCGAGCCTGTGCAGCCCGTGCAGACTGCCGCGATGGCGAGAGGATGACGGAGGTGTTTCATCCTTGGCTCCTATGTGGTCAGGCGGCGCCAGGCCCTTGGTCAGGCGCTGCCGCCCCCTCGTCACCACACGTCTGGTCACCCCTGGCACGCTCTCTGCAAAGGGTCGCTGGGACCCGCTGGTGTCACGGAGGACCCATGTGGATGCTCGCGTTCATGACCATGGCCCATTCAGCTCAGGACGCCGTCGCCGCCCAGCTCTGCGCGGAACGCAGCCCCTGCTCGGTCTCGGCCACCACCGATGCCGGGCGCGACGAGGCGGGACGCCATCTCCAGGTCGTAGAGCTGAATCTATCGAGTGCCACTGAGCCGGACTGGGAGCACGAGGTGGGCGAGGAGTGCGACGGACGCGAGCTGCACCTGGTGCGCCGCTACCAGGGTGCGGTGGAGGACACGCGCCTGCTGCTGGAGCTGTGCAACGACGGCTACGGCGCCCACGGGATGGGGGAGGACACCCTCTCCATCGGCGACAACCGCTTCACCCACTCGCAGTACGGAGGGTCGACGTGGAGGTGGAGCAGCACGAGTACCTGGCGGCTGTCGCCGTTCGAGGTGGTGGAGAGCTGGAGCAGTAGTTCCTGGACCATGGGGGCCAACCGCGCCAGCGAATCCTGGAGCTGGGAGACCCTGTCGGGCACGGGCTCCATGGTCAACCCCACCTGCGAAGACCAAGACCGGGCCATGCCCGAGACCCGTTGGTTGACCCTTCCCATCCGTCCAACGGAGATCCCCGGGGGCGCCCCAGGGGGCTGTGCGGTGGAGGTAGACAGCGCCAACACGGCGGGATTTGTTGTGTTCGGGAAACCAGGAGACGCCACGGATGGGCGCATGCGGGTGGAGCTCGACGCCGCTGGAGACCTCCTCGTCGAGGTCGGTGACGACGTCTGGGTGGACGGGTCCACATCCTGGGTCCTGAACGACCACGTGGAGATCTGGACTGCGCCCGAAGCCAGCGGCAGCATGGACTGCGGGTTTCCCGTGGAGGCCGTTCAGTGGGGCATCGGCCTCGACGGCAAGGTCCATCCCGCCCATGGTGCAGCGGCCATCACACCCCCCGATGTCCAAGTCAGCCGAACCGCAGACTCGCGGTCGGTTCGCGTGGCGCTGGGTGCGATCCCCGCAGCCATCACGGTGGTGTACAGCGACACCGACGACGGGCTCACGCAGGAGCGGATGATCGCCACCAGCTCCCTTCGCTTCGGCGACGGGCACAGCCTGGGCCGCACCAGAGACCTGGCAGACCGTGGCGGCTTGTGCGCACGAGGTGGGGCCTCGGCGTTGGCTCCGCCCCCGTGACCCCATGGCGTCGCGATGCCGACAGCCCTTGTGCACGGCCGCCGACTGGCCCTGTGCGCAGCGCTTGGGGCGACCGTGCTCCGTCCCAGTAGACAGCGCACGCCCCGGCGCCCTTCGAGCATGGGCCCTCTGCTGCGGGGCCCAACCGGAGCCCCACAGCCTCGCCTGGGCGCTCAGGTCCAACGTCCCGACCACGACGGCTCCGTCCTCGGAACGGCGTCCGTACAGAACCTGGAGGGTTGGGTCGACGACGCCATCTTGGAGGACCGTCGCCATGCCTGGAGCGCCGAGATGGACGGTGGGCAGCCCGAGGCCTGACTCGGCAACGGTGTGTGCATATGTAGGAATTTCGTGAGAAAGGCGCGTATTCAGGCCTCCTGCGACGAGTCGAGAGGGCGGCCCGCACGGAGGGCGCACCGTCGAGCGATGGTGGAGCCTGGGTACCACCACGGCGAGGTTGAGTGTGTGTCCGGCCGGCCGGCTGCGTCACGGGCGGCTCTGTGG
>JAERSX010000263.1 GCA_016845285.1 Deltaproteobacteria bacterium
TCGATCCACACGGTGGCGCCCACCAGCGGGTCGCCATCGTAGATGTCGGAGTCGGCCACCGCGCCGATGAGATCGCCGGTGATGGTGCCGCCGCCACCCAGGGCGTCGTCGATGAGCGCCACGTAGTAGTCCCAGTCCCACCCGTCGCCCGGGTCGGTGTGGGTGGCTCCAGGAACCTCGCTGTGGGCGATGATGCTGCTGCGGCTGGCGCTGGCAGAGGTGCGGTCGATGACGTCGGCGGTGAGCGCGGCCGACGCCGCGTACATCGCATCGGTGTAGTAGGTCTCGGGCTCGTCGACGTAGCCCTCGTGCTCGATGCCCACGCTGGCGAGGTTGTAGTCCCAGTTGCCGGCGTGCCAGGCGACGTCTTCCTCGTAGACCATCTGGGTGATCTCGCCGTCGCTGCTGCGCACCACGTAGTGGGCGCTCACCGAAGCCGAGCTGTTCTGGAACCAGCTGATGCAGCCCGCGTAGCTCCCCTGCACCGTGTGGATGACGACGTACTGGATGTCGGAGCCACCGCGGCTGTAGTCGGAGTAGTTGCTGCTGCTGGCCGCAGTGAACTGGGCACAGCCGGCATAGTCGCAGCCGGGCATGGGGGGCGGCACAGGCGGCTCGATCTCCCAGACAGCGACGGGCTCGGCCTGGAGCTCGAGGCCCGAGACCACGTCGTAGGGCACGCCGAAGCTGATGAGCTCGAAGACGTAGCGGGCGAAGCGATCCTGGTGGGCGGGATCGTGGCTGCCCGAGTAGGCGCGCACGGCATCCCACCAGTCGATGAGCTCACTGGAGTCAGGGAGATCCGTCGAGCCCGAGCGGCTTGCACGGTCGGCCAGGAGTGCCGCCGCTCCGCGAGCCTGCTGGCGGGGGCTGTCGAGCAGCAGATCGGGGGAGATGTCGAGGAGGATGGCCACCTCTTCGACCTGCGGCCCGTCGGGGCCGGCCCCCTCCCCTTCCTCGCGCAGATCGAACAGACCCACGCCCGCCCAGGCGCTGGCCGCTCCACGACGCCAGTGACTGGCCTCGAAGGCCAAGGCCAAAAGCAGCTTCTCGGGCACGGCAAACTCGGCCGCCGCGTCTTGGAAGTCGTCGGACAGGTCGTGGCCGACGGGTGCCTCGAAGCCGTCGTGCGGCTGAGCCGCAGGCACTGCGGCGGTGGCGGTGGCCAGCGAGAGGAACATGGCGATGGACGCGCCCACACGGTCCTCCTCCGGCCGAGGTCAACGGCCGGTCAGGTGCCGTTTCCTCCTTAGCGCGTCAGCCCGCGCTGGCATAGATCGCGGGCCTGCCTCCGCAGGGCGCTGTCGTCTTCGTCCCGCTGCGTCCTCGGCGCACCGTGTTTGAGGTAGCCCGCATGGCCGTGTTTCCCTCCGCCGCTCCCTTCGCCCCCCGGCATCTCGGCCCCCGCGCCGCCGACCTCGACGCCATGTTGCGCACGGTCGGCGCCAACAGCCTGGATGCCCTCATCGACGAAGCGGTTCCGGCCGCCATCCGTACCGATCGGCCCCTGGAGCTGCCGCCCGCGCTGTCCGAACAGGAAGCGCTCACGGCCCTGGCCGAGCGCGCCGATCAGAACCAGATCTTCCGAAGCTTCCTGGGCATGGGCTACCACGACACCCACACGCCCCCGGTGATCCTGAGGAACATCCTGGAGAACCCTGGCTGGTACACGGCATACACGCCGTACCAGGCCGAGATCGCCCAGGGACGCCTCGAGGCCCTGCTCGTCTTCCAGACCATGGTCGAAGACCTGACGGGCATGGAGATCAGCAACGCCTCGCTGCTGGATGAGGCCACCGGTGCCGCCGAGGCCATGACCATGGCCCATCGTGTCTCGAAGAAGAAGCGGGCCAACACCTTCCTCGTGGCCAGCGACTGCCATCCCCAGACCATCGCTCTCCTAGAGACGCGGGCCGCGCCCCTGGGCATCGAGCTCCGCATCCAGGATCCCGCCGACTTCACCTTCGATGCCGATGTCTACGGCGCGATCGTTCAGTACCCCGCCACCGACGGCCGGATCCGCGATCTCGGAGCCATGGTGGACGAGGCCCACGCCAACAAGGCGCTGGTGGTCTTCGCGGTCGACCTGTTGAGCCTCACCATGCTGCGGCCTCCGGGAGAGCTCGGCGCCGACATCGTCGTGGGCAACTCCCAGCGCTTCGGTGTGCCCCTGGGCTACGGCGGCCCCCACGCCGCCTTCCTCGCCACCCGCGAGAAGTACAAGCGCCAGGTGCCCGGCCGCATCATCGGCGTGAGCAAGGACGCCCATGGCAACCCCGCGCTGCGGATGGCGCTCCAGACCCGCGAGCAGCACATCCGGCGCCAGAAGGCCACGTCCAACATCTGCACCGCGCAGGTGCTGCTGGCCGTCGTCGCCGGCATGTACGGCGTCTGGCACGGGCCCGAGGGCCTGAAGGCCATCGCGCGGCGCGTCCACCTCCAGGCCCGCACGCTCATCGCCGCCGCACGGGCCGCGGGACTGGCCGTGCGCCACGACACCGTCTTCGACACCGTCACCATCGAGGCCGGCGCCAGCGCCTCCGCCCTGGTCGACGCCGCCGCCTCCCGCGGCATCAACCTGCGCCGCCTCGACGACACGGGTGTGGCCATCGCCTTGGACGAGACCGTCGAAGACGCCGATCTCGACGCGCTCCTCGAGGTGCTCGGCTGCGTCACCAGCCTCGCTGACATCGCGGCCACCGAGGCCGACCTGGGCGCACACGCCCGCACCTCGGACTTCATGGGCGACCCCCGCTTCCACCTCTACCGGAGCGAGACCGAGATGCTCCGGTACCTCCACCGGCTGGAGGTGCGGGATCTCACCCTCAACGTGAGCA
>JAERSX010000264.1 GCA_016845285.1 Deltaproteobacteria bacterium
GTCAAGACCTCTGCGCGCAGGGGTCTCTCAGTCGCTGCGGGCCGTCTCAACTTGGTCTCCTCCTCTGCCGTCTCCACGCTGCGGGTCTCTCCTCGCCTGCTTCGCCGGATCGCGTGGAATGTGGTGCCCGCGACCTTCGTGGTGGTGGTGCTCTGGCAGGCCATGACGGGTGAGGACGGGATCATGAACCGGCATCAGCACAAGCAGAGGTTGATCAGCCTCGAGCATGAGCTCGCGGCCATGGAGCGGAGCAACCAGGCGTTGGAGGACGAGATCTCCGCCATTCGTACCGACCCTGATGCACTGCGGCGAGCGGCGGCCGAGGAGCTTCACATGGCGGTTCCTGGCAGCACGATCTACCGCTTCGAGCTTCCGACAGGACTCGACTCGGAGTCAGTGCCTCGGAAGTGAGGGACGACGGACGCTCCACATGGGCTGCCGGCGAGAGGTGGCCCCGTGATACGTCGCGCCGATGCACGTCTACCGTTGGGACCTGGACAAGACGTACCTCGAGACGGACTTCGACTCGCTGAGGGGTCTGGTGCGCAGCGCCACCGAGCCAGCGAGTGCGAAGCGGGCCGTTCCGGGGGCGGCGGCGCTGCTGCGGGCCATCTCTCGGCAGCCGGGCAGCCGGGTCTTCATCCTCTCGGGCTCGCCGGTACAGATGCGGCGTACGCTGGAGGAGAAGCTGGCTCTGGATGGGGTGACCTTCGAGTCACTCACCTTGAAGGACCAGCTCGCACTCCTGCGGAAGAGGGAGTTCCGCGCCATCAAGGGGCAGTTCGGCTACAAGCTGCCCCACCTCATGGAAGCGCGTGCCGGGCTCGGGACCGCCGTGCAGGAGACCCTCTTCGGCGACGACGCCGAGGTGGATGCCCTGGTCTACTCGGTGTACGCAGATGTGGTCGCCGGGCGGATCTCTGGTCGCTCCTTGTCGCGCATCATGGAGGCGGCGGGCGCCTACCCCGACGACATACGCCTGGCACAGCGGACCTTGCGCCGCATCTCCACCACAGAGGCGGTCTCTCGCATCTTCATCCGCGTGGAGCGGGGGGTTCCCGAGCATCGCTTCCAGGCTCTGGGAGGCCGGGTGGTTGCCATCCACAGCTGGTTCCAGGCGGCTCTGGTGCTTGCACGAGACGGTCGGGTCGCACCGGAGACCATCGGCGAGGTCGCCGACATGGTGATGGTGCGAAGGGACCGGGATCTCTGGCAGCTCGCGGCTCTGGCCCAGGACCTCGTGCGGCGAGGTCACCTCACCTCGGATGAGGTGGGCGCCCTCGAGCTCCCGGGTGCCTTGGGGGAGGCGGTGGTCGAGGCGCTGAGCCGCCTCGGCCCGACCCCGACGCCGCGCCCCTTCCGTCCTGACGAAGGAATCGAGTACCTCACCCTCGTCCGTGCCTGGCGAAAAGGCACTCGTCCGAAGGCCGGATAGATGATTTTCTGTGAATCATGTATTAGGGGCGCCCTGATTATCGGTGGAACTGGCACGGGCTGTGCATTGGTACCTGAGCGACGGACACCCAGATCCCCAGGAGTGCACATGCGTTCCCTTCCTCTCCTTCTCCTCGCCCTGTCGGGCACCGCGTTCGCCGCACCCAGCGACGGCGTCGCCCCTCAAGCCCACGTGATGCTCGCGCCCGATGGCTCGTACGACCTGATGCTGCAGTCCACTCGGGGCTGGGACGAGGCCGAGATCACCGTGTCGGGTGACGGCTCGCACGACGTCGGCGCCGTGGGCGTGGATGAGCCCTTCCGCCTCGAAGGAATGACCTCGGTGCAGGGCCCCCTCCGCGTGACCGTGCAGGCCGTCACCCCCGACGAGCACGGCATGACCTGGATGTTCACGGTCGACCCGGAGCTGGTGCCGATGCGAGCGCCAGTGGGATCGGAGCCCCTCGATGGTCGCAGTCGCGGCGGCCTCTTCGGCATCTTCAAGACGCGGCGCTGAGGCCACCCCGGTGACGACCCCCCTGTCGCCAGAGGCCCTCGAGGAGCTCGTGGAGGATCTCTCCGAGCTCCGACACGACCTCGGAAAGTACATCGCCTTCGAGACCCGCTTCGTCGGCGATGACGGTTCCACCGACGACCTCCGGGCCGCCTTGCGTCAAGACCTGCTCCAGACCCATCGTCGCCGAGGCGAGGTGGAGACCGCGTGGGCGCTCTGGGCCCGCCTTCGTCCCACGCAGCTCACCTCGGAGCCCGAGGTGGCGGCCATCGACCGTGCCCTCGCCGAGCTCGCAGACATTGAACTCTCCGGCCCGCGTGACGTCTTGCTCCACGCCGTGTCCCTGGCTCGCGGGGTCAGCGAGGCCACGCGCGCGCTCCATCGTCGCTTCGCAGTCCTCGCCGACCGCTGAGCGACACCCTCCTGTAGGTCCGGTGCGCCGGGCAAATCAAGGAGCCTCCATGGCCGATATTCTCGTCATCGACGATCAGGACCGCACCATCAGCCTGTGTCGCCGCGCCATGCCGGAGCACACCTGGCACGGTCCTGCTCGCAGCTGGGCTGAGGCCACCGAGGCCCTGAA
Organism: Deltaproteobacteria bacterium; assembly: GCA_016845285.1. Taxonomy (GTDB): domain Bacteria; phylum Myxococcota_A; class UBA796; order UBA796; family UBA2385; genus BH17. Next base: position 2,532 of record JAERSX010000264.1, read on the forward strand.
GGGGCTCCGTAGGAGAGTGTCGCTGGTCTTGCTCGACGTGCACTTCGACATCGAAGATGCCGAGCTCCTGGGCGTGGACGCTGATGCCTCCCCGCGGGATCTGCGCCGCGCTCGGCGTCAGCAGGGCATCCACATCTTGGAGGCTCTGCGACGCGGACACCCCGACCTGCCCGTGGTGCTCATGACCTCGCGTGGCGAAGGCTTGGAGAAGGCCGCCGATCGACACAGCGCCGAGGAGTACACCTACTTCCTCGATGACGAGGACCTCGACGCCCGCGCGCTGCGGGCCCAGGTGGAGAACATCATCCAGGCCCGGCGGGGCACCGAGCGGGACGGGCCCATCTACTGGGGCCGCTCCATGGAGATGCGGCGGATCCGTCAACGTCTGGGCACCCTCGCCCGTGGCCGCCTGCCGGTCATCCTGGCTGGCCCGACCGGCACCGGAAAGTCGCTGCTCGCCCGCCACTTCCTCCATGCCCGAAGCGGTCGAAAAGGCCCCTTCGTGGCCGTCGACCTCTCTACGCTTCCGCGTGATCTCGTGGCCGCTCAGCTCTTCGGCGCCGTCCGCGGAGCCTACACGGGCTCGGTGGGTGATCGCGCCGGCGCCTTCGAGGCAGCAGACGGGGGCACCCTCTTCCTCGATGAGATCGGAAACCTCAGCGAAGAGGCCCAGAAGATGCTGCTCACGGTGCTGCAAGAGCGCGCCCTGACTCGCATCGGCGACACCCGGGAGCGAAGGGTCGACGTGAAGCTGGTGGTGGCCACCAATGAGGATCTGGGTGAGCTCGTGCGTCGCGGCCGCTTCCGGGCCGACCTCTACATGCGCCTCAACCCTGCCGCGATCGTCGAGCTGCCGCCCCTGCGCGAGCGGAAGAT
>JAERSX010000265.1 GCA_016845285.1 Deltaproteobacteria bacterium
GGCGAAGGGGGAACGCCCGCGGCGAGGGCGTCGAGAACCGGTGTCCGGGACGCACAGCAGAGATGTGCAGCCTGAGCGGCTGGCCACCGAGGCGCAGCGGCACCAGGCGTCGAACCAGCATCGCGAGACCGCGCGGGTCCAGCGCATCGAGGTCGGTGTGGGGACTCAAGAGCGCCAGGCGGTCTCGGGCTCCAAACCCGGGCGGCCACCCAGACACGACGAGGCGATGTGGACCGGGATCGAGAGGGAGGAGACACCCGAGGAGTCCTGTCTCCACGGCCAAGGCAGCCTCTTCGGACCTGCGATCCCGGGTGGCCAGACGCGCCAGCGCCTCACGCCAGCGGTCCACCTCCACGTCCTTGCCCACCACCTCGTCGAGGGTACGATCGATGGTGCGTCGACGCCGGAAGGCTGCACCACGGTCCGCCCGGCGGAGACGCTGCAGCTGCCGCAGGGCCGTGGCCAGGCGCACACCGCCCGGCAGCGGGTCCCCCAGACGCGCACCGAGGGTCTGGGCCGCCCGAGCTGCGACCTCCGCTTCCAGGATCGCCTCGGACACCCCGTCGACCGCGATCAGCGGCTCGCCAGCCTCGCGTCGGTTCCGCTGCCAGTCCAGGTAGGCTGGATGGCGGTGCACGGGCACCATTCCGCAGTCATCCTCATCGTCGGATGCAGGCAAAACAGCACCCTCGCCCGATCTTCTCCGGGGCTCCACACGACAGGTGCCGGCTCACCGCGGGCCATAAGCCCCCTCTTACCGACACCTTTACCAGTCTGGGTGTGGTGGTCATCCCAGTCCGGCCACCTGCGCCATGTTGGACGCCTGCCAGCGCATTGTGACAGGCTGACTCCCTTCAGGCAAGGACTAAGAACGAGTCCCCTCAAGATCTGAAACACGGCGCACCGCGGGCAACTCTCCGAGGTCGGACCGACCCAATCCACGCTCTGCTTTCGCTGCGTCAAACTACGGTCACACCATGGGGGTGCCGAAGGGCTCGCGGTATGGGGCCAGCTCGCACAAGTGCGCGAGGCCTCAGGAGGCGTGGTGAGTCATCCCGCAGCGGGCGCGGCAGCAGACCAGCAGCAGGTCCAGTCCTTCCCCACACAGGGTGCGTGGTCGGTGGGCGGTACCGCGCCTGCGTTCAACGCCGACGATCTGCTTGCTGCGGTCCAGCGCGTCCGCGAGACCTGCCACGTCATCCAGGACCCCCTGACCGGCCGCATCGGCGTGGGCCTCGACGGTCGCTGGATCTCCCACGACCAGGTCAACGGCCACCCGACCTGGCCCCTGCTCGCGACCTTGCCGCCGCTCTACCCCGAGTGGCTGGGCGATCGCTCCTTCCTCGAGGTTCACGGCGTCCGCTTCCCGTACGTCGCTGGCGCCATGGCCAACGGCATCGCCACACCGGCACTCGTCATCGAGATGGCCAAGGCCGGCTGCCTCGGCTTCTTCGGCGCAGCCGGGCTGCACGCCGACCACGTGTCCACAGCGCTCGACGAGATCCAGGCCGCGCTGGGCGGGACCGGCCTGCCCTGGGGCAGCAACCTCATCCACTCCCCGCAGGAGCCGGCGCTGGAGGCCAAGGTCGTCGAGCTGTACCTCCAGAGGGGTGTCACCAAGGTCTCGGCCTCGGCCTACATGAAGCTGACGCCCACGGTCGTCCGCTACGCCGCCACCGGCCTGACCCAGCTGGCCGACGGTCGGGTCCACCGCCGCAACAGCGTGTTCTGCAAGATCTCGCGCCCCGAGGTGGCCCGTCACTTCCTCTCACCTGCGCCCGGGCCGATGCTCGATCAGCTCGTGGCCGACGGGCTCATCACCGCCGAGGAAGGCCGCCTGGCGCGTCTCGTGCCGGTGGCCGAGGACGTCATCGTGGAGGCGGACAGCGGTGGCCACACCGACAACCGCACCCTCACCGCGCTCTTCCCCATCATCGTGCGTCTCCGCGACGAGCTGAGCGCGGAGCATGGCTACCACCGTCCCATCCGGGTGGGTGCCGCAGGCGGACTGGGCACGCCCAGCGCGGTGGCCGCAGCCTTCGCCCTCGGCGCAGCCTTCGTGCTCACGGGATCGGTCAACCAGGGCGCCATCGAGAGTGGGCTGAGCGTGGCCGGCAAGGAGATGCTCGCCAAGGCTGGCATGGCCGACGTGATCATGGCGCCGGCCGCCGACATGTTCGAGCTCGGCGTCGAGGTGCAGGTGCTCAAGCGCGGCACCATGTTCGCGCCCCGGGCCCACAAGCTCTACGAGACCTACCGCGCCTACCCGGGGCTGGACGCCATCCCCTCAGACGTGCGCACCGAGCTCGAGACCCGCGTGCTGGGTGTCTCCCTCGATGAGATCTGGTCGCAGTGCGAGTCCTTCTGGGGCAACCGCGACCCCGGCGAGCTCACGAAGGCCGCCGCCGACCCCAAGCACAAGATGGCCCTCTGCTTCCGCTGGTACCTCGGCCGATCGAGCCGCTGGGCCATCGACGGTACCGGTCCCCGCCGCCTCGACTTCCAGATCTGGTGTGGCCCTGCCATGGGCGCCTTCAACGACTGGGTCAAGGGCAGCTTCCTGGAGCCACCAGCCCAGCGAACGGCGGTCCAGATCGCCCGCAACCTCCTCGAGGGCGCAGCGGTGATCACCCGCGCCCAGCAGCTCCGCAGCTACGGCGTGGCCATGCCCGCCTCCGCCTTCGCCTACACCGCGCGCCCCCTCGCCTAGACGCAGCTGGGCCCAGACGTGGCCCGGCCCCGAATGCACCGAGAGTTCCATGTCCAACGACTCCGCCTCCGCCCAGAACGCCCCCCTCGCAGTCGTGGGTGTCAGCGCCCTCTTCGCCGACAGCGTCGACAAGACGGGCTTCTGGAAGAACATCCTGGCCGGCAAGGACCTCGTCACCGATGTGCCGTCCAGTCACTGGCTCATCGAGGACTACTACGACGCCGATCCCACGGCGCCGGACAAGACCTACGCCAAGCGAGGGGCCTTCCTCCCCGACGTGTCCTTCGACCCCATGGGCTTCGGCGTGCCGCCGAGCATCGTTCCCGCGACGGACACCAGCCAGCTGCTGGCGCTCATCGTGGCCAAGCGGGTCCTCGAGGACGCGGGCCAGGGCCAGTTCGATCACCTCGATCGGGAGAAGATGAGCGTCATCCTCGGTGTCACCTCGGGCCAGGAGCTCATGGGGTCGATGGTCGCGCGCCTGCAGCGCCCCGTCTGGCAGAAGGCGCTCCGTGAGGCGGGCCTGCCCGAGTCCAAGGTCGTCGAGCTCTGCGACGCCATGTCGAGCGAGTACGTCCCCTGGCAGGAGGCCACCTTCCCCGGCCTCCTGGGCAACGTCGTCGCCGGACGCATCGCCAACCGGCTCGATCTGGGCGGCACCAACTGCGTCACCGACGCCGCCTGCGCCAGCGCCTTCAGCGCCCTGCACATGGCCGCCAACGAGCTCTGGCTGGGCCAGTCCGACGTCGTGATCTGCGGCGGCGTCGACACCATGAACGACATCTTCATGTACATGTGCTTCAGCAAGACGCCGGCGCTGAGCAAGACCGGCGACTGCCGCCCCTTCAGCGACCAGGCCGACGGCACCATCCTGGGCGAGGGCCTCTCGATGGTGGCCCTGCGTCGCCTCGAGGATGCCGAGCGCGACGGCGACAAGATCTACGGCGTGATCAAGGGCATCGGCAGCTCGTCGGATGGCCGCGCCAAGAGCGTGTACGCGCCGCTGCCGGCCGGTCAGGCCAAGGCCCTTCGCCGGGCCTACGAGCGTGCTGGCTACGACCCCACCACCGTCGAGCTGGTCGAGGCCCACGGCACCGGAACCAAGGCCGGCGATGCCGCCGAGTTCGAAGGCCTGGACACGGTCTTCCGCGAGAGCGACGCCGACGGGAAGAGCTGGTGCGCCCTGGGCTCGGTCAAGTCCCAGATCGGCCACACCAAGTCCTGCGCAGGGGCAGCAGGCCTCTTCAAGGCAACCATGGCCCTGCACCACAAGGTGCTCCCGCCCACCATCAAGATCGAGCGCCCCAACCCCAAGCTCGCCATCGACGAGAGCCCCTTCTACCTGAACACGCAGGCCCGTCCCTGGGTCCGCGGCAGCGACCACCCCCGCCGCGCAGGCGTGAGCTCCTTTGGCTTCGGCGGCAGCAACTTCCACGTGGCCGTCGAGGAGTACCTGGGCGAGGCCCGGGCCGACCGGCTCCGCAGCGCGAGCGCCGAGCTCATCGCACTCTCCGGGGACTCTCCGGCCGAGGTGCTCGCCAGCCTCGACGAGGTCGCCTCCGGCCTCGGCAAGCCCGGCTGGCTTCCCTGGATCGCACGCCGCACCGCCGAGAGCTTCACCGGCGACAAGCCCTGCCGCCTCGCCATCGTGGCCACCGACGACGCCGATCTCTCCGAGAAGATCGACCGCGCCCGCGCCGCCCTCACCGACGCTCCCGACAAGGCGGTGAGCAGCCCTGCCGGCCTCTACTGGAGCCAGGGCAGCGAGCCCGGCCAGGTGGCCTTCCTCTTCCCGGGACAGGGCAGCCAGTACGTGGGCATGGGCGCCGATGTGGCCATGGGCTTCGACGCTGCCGTCGCCGCCTGGGACGCCGCCGCCGATGTGGCCATCGAGGCCGACGAGAAGCTTGCAGACGTGGTCTTCCCC
>JAERSX010000266.1 GCA_016845285.1 Deltaproteobacteria bacterium
GTCTACACGGTCTTCGTGCGGCAGGGCAACGGGGTCACCCAGGGCGACGAGGCCATCGGGGAGGATGACCGCTTCTGGCCCACGACGCCCGGTGCCATCGACCAGACCATCCTCGAGAGAGAGAGCGACCAGGTGTTGAGCGAGCTCGCCCCCTGGGCCTCGCGCATGATCGCCATCAAGGGCCTCGACTTCCCCTTCGACGGGCCCTTCTGCGGCCACAGCGGCGGCGGCAACCAGGTGCTCACGGGCGCACAGGTGAGCGAGACCCCCTCGGTGAACTTCTCCCTGGCCATGGGCGAGAGCATCGACAACCGCATCGCGCGGCACTTCGACAACCACGGCGGAGAGCCCCTCACGCTGTACACAGGACCCCGTCGCAACTTCCTCGAGGAGGTGCTGAGCTACCGGGGCCCGAAGGATCGCCGGGCGGCCGAAGACGACCCCTGGAACGCCTACCAGCGGATGATCGGCCCGGTCGATCTCGACGAGCTCGTCATCGAGCGACAGATGTCCGTCAACGACCTGCTGCTCGATCAGATCGACACCCTGATGGCCAGCCCCAAGCTGAGCACCGACGACCGCCGCCGCCTCGAGCTCCACTTCGACAGCATCCGCGACTTCGAGCGCCTCGCCTGCCGCCTGGCCGACGACGAGGAACAGGCCATGGCCCGCCTGGCCGGCGAGGGCACCCTCGATGCCAACCGCATCACCATCGCCAAGATGCACATGGACCTCATCGCGCTCAGCTTCGCCTGCGATCACAGCCGCGCGGCCACCCTGCAGATCGGCGACGGCAACGACGGCACCCGCTACACCATCGACGGCGAGCTGCTCCCCAACTTCCACTGGTGCAGCCACCGCATCGCCACCGATGGCGACGCCGGAGACATCATCTACGGCGCCGAGGACATGCACCACAGCATCGACCGGCTCATGGCCCAGACCTTTGCCTACCTCCTCGAGAAGCTCGACGAAAACGGGGTCCTCGAGAACGCGGTGGCGGTCTGGCACAACGATCTCGGCAACGGCGTGAGCCACAGCTACGTCGACGTCCCCTTCATCTTGGTGGGCGAGGCCGGCGGTCAGCTGAGCACGGGCCAGTTCCTCGACTACGAGGGCGTGAGTCACCACCGCCTGCTGACGACGCTCTGCCAGATCGCCGGGGTCACCGAAGACGACGGCGAGACGCCGCTGCAGCACTTCGGCGACGAGGACCTGGAGCCCGGCATCCTCGAGGAGATCCTGGCCTAGACGCCCACTCAGTCGACGTTGGAGATCCCGTCGGTGCCCCGGAAGGAGAAGTCCAGGCAGTCCGCCTCGGTGCAGCAGTCCGTCTTGCGGGCCACGCTGAAGTCGTCGGCGACGAGGCCGTATTCCACGACCTGTCCGTCGCCGTCAGGCTCGAAGAGGACGATCTCTCCGCCCTCCTTGGACAGCTTGAAGCCCAGGTGCTCGGTGCCGAGCTCGGGCTGGCCCGACGCCACCAACACCAGGGCCCCTCCCGCGGGCACGACGAGCTCGGCGTCGAGGCGGTGCTTGACCCGATCCTCGCGGTCGTCGCTGATGACCCAGCGGTCCAGCGAGATGTCGGTCTCGCCCGCGTTGAAGAGCTCGATCCAGTCGGGATGGGTGCCGTCGTCGAGCTCGCGGCCGGTCTTGTTGGCGGGCATGAACTCGTTGATGCAGAGCGGGTAGTCGACGTCGACGTAGGCCTCGTCGCCGGTGTCGGGACGTGCGGCAGGCGGTGGCGCGGCCACGGGACGCGGAGTCTCGGTGAGGCCACAGCCAACCAGGAGCAACGACAACGACAGTGCGATCTGAGGCTGCATCACAGCCCCCAGAAGGTGTTCATGTCGTCGGATCGGGTCTGGATCCAGGAGCCCACGATGCCGCGGTAGTAGGTCACGTAGCTCAAGGAGCACTCACGCTTGGGGTCGTTCTGGGCGGCGGTGCGCGTGAGGTTGTCGAGGGCCAGGTAGGTGGTGTACAGGTCCTCGGCCTCGATGGCATCGATGACGTCCCGGGCCAGAGCCTTCTGGGCGGCGTAGCAGGTGGTGTCACGCATGCAGGCACTCGCGATGTTGCCCACGGGTGACGACCAGCTCCGACCCCAGCTCGACGCGTTCAGGAAGCTGTAGTCCATGTCCCAGGGGATGATGTGGGCCTTGCCGTCGGCGGGATCGAAGTACACCCGGTAGTTGTTGGTGTTGAGCGCGTAGCCGTCGTTCTGGCCCACCCACTGCTCCACGAGCTGCTCACGCTGGAAGTTGTCCCAGTCGAGGACATCGTCCATCTCGGCGTAGTAGTCGGGGTGGGAGCCGTAGTTGCTCAGCACGTAGCTGACGTCCTCGATGTCCTTGTTGTCGTTGCCCGGCCCCTCCTCGAGGGGGAACATGTGGTCCTCGCCCTCGCCGAAGTCCAGCAGTCGGTAGCCCGAGCCCCAGTACAGGTACTTGCCGTCGTAGAGGTTTCCGCCGCCGTCGTCATAGCGGCGGTCCAGGAAGGTGTCGTCGGGGGTCTCGATGAGCACGTACAGCCCATAGTCCTGGCCGTTGACCGTCACCTGGACCATGGCCGTCCGGGGTGCCGGCACGCCTGCTGCGGCGAAGGCGAGGTAGGCGATGGGCTCCTTGAGGTAGCTGCAGTCCACCACGCTGTTGTTCAGCGACAGCGTCTCGTGGCCCCAGAGGGTCTGGTCGGAGTCGTACTGGTTGAGGTCGACCTTGAACTTGGGCTTGCCGGTGATGGTTCGGAAGGAGCCGTACTTGCCGCGCAGGCGCACGCCCACCTTGTCGAAGGCGTAGCCATCGACCACCACGCTGCCCTCGGTGTAAACGTAGGGATCGGCCGTGAGGTTTCCGATGGAGGCGGCCGACAGCGTGATGTCCACCTCGTGGATGAAGTCGAGGTCGAAGAGCCAGCTGTCGTCGAGCACCTGATCGTCGATGGTCTCGACGGTGAGCTCCGGCTGCCAGCCGCTGCCGCCCACATCCTCGGGGGGCTCGCCGGTGTCCTCGGGGGGCTCGTCCGTGTCATCGGGGGGCGCGCTGTCTTCAGG
>JAERSX010000267.1 GCA_016845285.1 Deltaproteobacteria bacterium
GTAGCAGCGTGAGCAACGCCCTCTACTTGCGCCCTCGTGTGGGCTACCAGCTCCTCGAGGAGCTCGGTGGCGACGTCTCGCTGCTGGCTGCCCAGGCCGCCAAGCTGCCCGAGAGCCAAGAGGAGAACGGCTACGGTGTCGAGGTGGATGCCAACATCCGCTACACGCCCATGCCCCACTTCATGGTGCAGGGCACAGCCGGCGTCTTCTTCCCCGGCAAGTACTTCTCGGAACACGAAGACGCCGATCTGGGCGGCGACTTCGACCGGACCGCCTACGGCTTCCGCGTCATCGGGGCCGTCACCTTCTGAACCCAGATGCGGAGCGGAGGGCCCATGAAGCTGACCGGCGTACACACCGCCATGGTCACCCCCTTTCGCGACGGCGCGGTGGATCTCGAGGCCTACCGAGCGCTGTGCCTGCGGCAGCTCGAGGCTGGGATCGACGGCATCGTCGTCTGCGGGACCACCGGCGAGACCCCCGCGCTGAGCGATGCCGAGTGGATCGATCTGGTGGCCGCGACCGTCGAGGTCTGCCAGGGCCGCGTGCCGGTGACCGCTGGCTGCGGGAGCAACAGCACCTCGCGCACGGTGCGCATGCTGAGCAAGGCGCAGCAGCTGGGCGCTGACGCCGGCCTCCTCGTCTTTCCGTACTACAACAAGCCCAACCCGCGCGGGCACAAGGCCCACGTGGCAGCGGCGGCCAAGGTCGGGCTGCCCTTGGTGCTGTACCACGTGCCCGGTCGCACCGGACAGCGCCTCGATGTGGCCCTGTTGAGCGAGCTCTGCTCCGAGCCAGGGGTGGTCGCCCTCAAGGAAGCCACAGGCGATCTGAGCCTGTCTGCAGCCCTGCTCAACCACACCGATGTGGCGCTCCTGAGCGGTGATGACTTCACCTTCGCCGCCCACGTCGCCATCGGTGGACACGGGGTGATCAGCGTGGTGAGCAACCTCGCCCCCGTCCAGACCCGTGCCTGGTACCGGGCCGCCACCACAGGCGATCGCGATGGTGTCGTGGCCGCTCGACGACGGCTTCTCCCCATCATCGACTACCTCTTCAGCACCTCGAACCCCGTACCCGCCAAGGCGGCCATGGCACGCATGGACCTCTGTCGCAACGAGGTTCGTCTCCCGCTGGCGCCCATCGAGCTTCCACCGGAACAGCTCGTGCGCGAGCTGACATGAGGGTCGCCGTCCACGGAGCAGCGGGCCGGCTGGGCCGGCTGATCGTCGCCGAGGCCGAAGGGGACCCACAGATCGAGTTTGCCGGCACCGTGGGTCGTCAAGGTGCGGTGCCCCCGTGCGATGTGGTGATCGACGTCACCAGCCCAGGGGGGACGGCGAGTCTCTTGCGACGCCTCGACGGCCAGGCACTGGTCGTCGGCACCACCGGCGCCCTGCCCCTCGACGCCCTGGTGACCTACGCACGCCACGTCCCGGTGGCACTCGTGCCCAATTTCTCGGCCGGTGTACCGCTGCTCCTGGAGATCGTGGAGCGGGTGGTGGGCAAGCTGCCCCCAGGCTGGGACATCGAGGTGGTCGAGTCCCACCACCACCACAAGAAAGACGCGCCCAGCGGCACCGCCAAGCGCATCCTGCGGGCCATCGGCCGCGACGACGTGCCGGCACACAGCCTGCGCCTGGGAGACGACATCGGCCGCCACACGGTCTACCTGGCGGGCCCGGGCGAGCGCCTCGAGCTCACCCACGTGGCCACCCGGCGCGAGGTCTTCGCCATCGGCGCCCTGCGATGGGCAGCCCAGCTCCACGGCAAGGCTCCTGGCCTCTACCAGCCCTGAGGCAGCTCCCACGGAGCTGATCGACGCGGCACAGGACTTCGTGGCCCGGCTGCTGTCGGGGACGTGGTTCGGCGGCTGGCGATGGTCCCGCCAACATGGAGCCTTCGTGGCCACAGGCAGCATGGCCTGGCTGCCCGAGCTCGATGCCTTGCTGGCTCGGTGCGCCAGCGCCTTCGAGACCGGGGACTTCGCGTCGGCCGCTGGCGCGTGGGGTCGCCTGCTCCCCGCCCTGCTGTTGCCGGACGCCTACGGCGGAAGCCCCGATCCTGTCGAGCTCCTCTCTCATCCACCAGAGAGGGCCATCGCACGCTGGTGCCGAGCAATCCTGGCCCTGGAGCCCGCCGTACAGCGGGGCTCCCGGGTGGTGACAGCCCTGCAGCGCACCTGCCCACTCAGCGAGCCCGTCGACCTGCTGGCCATCCGGCAGGCGCACCGCACACCACCCGAGGGCTGGCAGCGCCTGCTACCCCGGATCCGCCTCGCCCTGCTGCAGGCCGACGTGGCGCACCCCGCGTGGCCGGGACTGTGCAGCCGCCTGCTCGCCCAGCTCCCCAAGAGCGACGCCGAGCTCGAGAACATGGGGCGGATCGCCCACACGCGGCGGGCCCCCCTGCTCTACCTGTCCTGGGCCAGTGGGCTGGAGCTGGCGGGCCGCCTGGAGGATGCCCGAGCGGCCGTGCAGGCCGGCCTCGCAGACGCCGAGCCGGCCTGGCAGGCACGCCTGCTCACCCGCAGCGCGCACATCGAACAACAGCTCGGTCGACCGCACCTCGACTCGCTTCGCGGCGCCTGGCGGGCCGAGGGCAGCACCTGTCGCCTCGCGCGCTGGGCCGCGGCCCTGCCCGCGGAGGAGCGTTCCACCGCGCTGGAGGCCGAGCAGACGGCGGTCTGGGAGCGACAGCCCGCCGTCGACCAGGGGGCGCTGACCCTGCTGGAGCTGCTCCGGGGCGAACACGAGGTGGCGGTGGCCCGCCTGGAGGGGGCGCTGCCCGAGGCGTGGGCAGACCGCGACCACCCCGGCCCTCTCGTGCTGCCCGTGTTGCTGCGGATGAGCCTCGGGGTCCATCCCCTCCCCGACCTGGGGCCTCTGGCGGCCTGCTGGACGCAGCTGGCAGTGGGTCCTGACGAAGATGGCGAGGTGCGCCTCGCTCCGCTCCTGGATGCCACCCTCGATGCGATGCCGTCCTGGCGACACGACGCACCCTGGTTCCGGGCCCACGCCCGGCGGGCGGTCATCGACCGCGTGGGGGCTGTCCTCGAGGCGAAGGAGCGAGAGTCCTACGACGAGATCGCCGCCTTGTCGGGAGCCTGGCTACAGGCCACCGATGCCGTCGGCGAGTCCACGGAGGCCGCGCGCTTCGCCCGGGAGCTCAAGTCCCGGTGGCCTCGTCACCGTGCCTTCCACACCGCCTTGGCAGCGGTCATCGGCGAGCCTTGATCACGGATGGTTCGGGCTCCACGGGGAGGGGCAGCTCGCGCAGAGGGCACGCGACGGAACGCCTTGGGTGGCACAGCGCTTCACGTCAGCCTCTCGCTGGGGACCACGCCACCACGCGGCCAGGCTGGTCTCGGTGACGTCTGCCACCCGGTTCTCGAGGCGGCGATCCCAACGACACAGGGTGAGCTTGCCGTCCCAGCTCACCGTCGGGCTGCGAGCCGGAGCCTGGCAGCGACGAGGACGGTCCTCTTCACCCAGCTCAGCGGGCACCCCGGCTGCGGCAGCGAGGCGGGCGAGGGCCTCACGGGCGGCTGTGTTGGCCTGGAAGTGATCGTGGTCGGTGCGTCGTAGCCAGAGGGCATCGCCCGCCGTCGGCCGCCGTCCCGCGACCCTCGCCAGATCTGGGTATGCCCCGATCACATCGGCAGGATCTCGCTGTCCGAGGGCGCGCCGCGCGAGCACCAGCCGGGTCTGGGGACCCCGCATCGCCTGAAGCATGGCCACCCCGGCCCCCTCGCCTCGATCGAGATCGAAGACCCACTCCTGGGGAACCGGCCGTGCCGAGAGCGCGGCCACGTTCTCGGTCAGGAAGACGCCGGTGGTCTCGATGCGCAGGCGCTCAGCCACCTGTCCCGCGGCCATGGCGTCCAACAGAAACGCGAGGATGGGCTCCATCTGGGGGTGCAGGAGCGGATCGCCTCGCCAGCTCAGGTCGAGCACCTCGAAGCGGAGACGGGCCGCCCGGAGGTCATCCACGAGACGTCGAACAACCTCGAAGCCCATGAAGCCGCGTCCGAAGTCGAGGTAGCCCTGGTCACGCAGACGGGGCCAGCTCGCCGCATCCGGCGCCTCGGGTAGGTCGCGGGTCAGCGCCTCGAAACGGTGCGAGGGCGTCTCACAGCCAAAGAAACCACAGGGGCAGACGTCGGTGAGCTCCAGGGTGAGCACGCCCTGTTCCACGGACTCGACACGCCGGCCGAGACCACCCAGCCGACGTCGCCCTGCCTGCATCACCAGGCGGGCACCATCCGCAGCCAGCACCCGACCGGAGTCACTCTCTCGCCGGAGGTAGCACTGCTGGATGCATGGTGTCTGGCAGGACTTCACGACCTCACGCCGCTGTCGGAGCGCGGGAGAGGCCCAGAGCTGCCTCAGGGTCTGGCTGCGGGCATCACCGAAGGCCCCAGCCAGGAAGTCGAGCTCACCGTCACACATGATCGCCTTGCCATCGGCGTTGATGTAGAGCTCCTTCCAGCCCGCCCAACACGGGGCCTCGAGGGGGCCGAGCTCCTCGCGGTAGTAGCGAGGGATCTGCCGGAGCTCGCTGGCCGGGTTCTGGATCTGGTAGCCCGCGGCTCCCTGGGCCTCGACCCGCTGAGCGAGGCGCTCGCTCAAGGCCTCGAGGGCCGGCATGTGACGGTCTCGGAACCAGAGGCCCGCCGCCTCCGGCGGGGCATCCGGTCCGCTGCGAAAGAGGTTGAGGATCTGGACCCCGTCGAAGCCCAGGTCGACCTGCTCGTCGAGCACCGACTCGAAGTGATCGAGGTTGCCGGCGTGGAGGATGGTGTTCGCGAGGATCTTGCGGCGGGGATTGCCCGCGTCGGCATCGGCCGCCCGGATGCGCTGGTAGCCCTGCATGGCGCGCGCGAACATCCCCTTGCCCCGGATCCGATCGTGGGCCTCGCCCGACCCGTCCAGCGAGATGTTGAAGTGCAGCCGGTCGCTCGGCACCGCCGCGATGCTCCGGGCGCGCTTCTTGGTGATCAGCGTGCCGTTGGTGGTCACGGTGACGTAGAAGCCACGGCGCACGGCGTAGGCGAGCAGCTCCTCGATGTCGGCACGCATGAAGGGCTCGCCGCCCAGAGGGTTGAAGACCTCGACGCCCCATGCAGCCGTCTGGTCGATGAGACCCTTGATCTCGTCGGTGCTCAGCTCCGGAGCGTCGTAGCAGGTGGTGCACATGGTGCAGGTGAGGTTGCAGCGCAGGGTCACGTTGACGCTCACCCGGTCTGGTGGCGCCAGGGACCGGTTCATCCGACGGGACAGATAGAAGAGGGTGTCCCGCTTCAGCTCGCGTACGGTGCGCACATCGCAACTCTAGCCCAGACGCAGCCACGTTGGGCGCAAGCGGTAGGCTCCCACCATGCGCGTGCTCATCGTTCACCACGGCCTCCTGCCAGCTCCGGGGCGACCGGCCACTGGGGGCGCACTCCGGGCCTGGCATCACGGGGCGGCCTTGCGCGCCGCAGGTCACGAGGTCCACTTCCTCCACCGCGAGCAAGACGGCCCGGGCGGCTTTGTCTCGGCAGCCGACCTCTCACGCCGCGCCCGCTCCCTCCGCCCGGAGCGCGCCATCGCCGTGCAGCTGGAGGACGCGCCTGCCCTCGCCACCCTCGGCGTGCCCCTCGCCGTCGATCTCTACGCGCCGCGCCTCCTCGAGAGTCCCTTCGAGGGCACCCTCTCTCGCGAGGCCCCCGCGGTGCTGCGTGCCCTGGCCTGCGGCGACGTGTTCCTCGTGAGCAATGCGCGGCAGCGCTGGAGCTGGCTCGGCGTGCTGGCACTGGCAGGCGTCGACGTGAGGACAGATCCCACACGGCTGGTCGGCCTGGTGGCCGCCGAGGGCCCCCGCAGGCGCGTGCCGAAGACACCGCACTTCGTCGTGGGCGGCGCAAGCTGGCCCTGGCAAGACCCCCGCCCCGCCCTGGAGCGGGTCCTGGCCTGGCTGGACGCACGCGGCGAGGGCAAGGTCACCTGGTTCGGCGGAGCCCCCCTCATCGGCGAGACGGGCGAGGGCTGGACCCTGCCGGCACACCCTCGGCTGGAGACTCCCGGCTGGGTGGCACGCGACGCCTTGTTGGCCGCGTACGCCCGCGCCACCG
>JAERSX010000268.1 GCA_016845285.1 Deltaproteobacteria bacterium
AAGCGGGCCACCAGCTCTTCCCCGGGCTCCAGCCCCACCAGCTCGAGGTAGGCGGACTCGGGATCTTCCGCCGCAGCCAGGGCGCCGTCGTCGTTGAGGGGCCAGGTCAGCAGGGAGGCCAGCCGAAGGTAGTCCGCACGCCGCCCCACACGGTGGTACAGCCGCACCATGTCTTCCTGAAGGGGCATCCCGCCCAGCATGGCCCGCTCCAGCAAGGGCACGGCGCGCTCCAGATCTTGCTCCTCGAAGGCCAGGATGCCCACCGCGAAGCTCAGGCTCACGTGGTCGGGATGGGCCGAGAGCGCGGACTCCATGCCAGCACTGGCTTCGTCGCGGCGCCCCTGCTCGATGAGCAGCAGGCCACGAAGCAGGGACAGCTCGGGGTCTCCCGACCACTGGCCCGATGCCCGCTCGACGAGGGCGAGCGCTGCCTCGGGATCGCCAGCAGACCAGGCCGCGATGCCAGCAACCTGTCCCAGGCAGGGGTCTTGTGGCCAGGCCTCGGCGAGGGGCCGCATGATCTCCCAGGCTCCCGGACCGTCCTGGGACACGATGGCAGTGACACCTTGGAGCGCTGCCACACCGGGGTGGTCGCCGGCCTCCTCGAGGATCGCCGCTGCCCCCTCGGGGTTGCCCTGGTGGAGCATCGCGGCCGCCCCCTGCCAGGCCTCCGCGTCGCGCCGGAGACGGCCGGCCTCGGGCACGTCGGGCAGACAGACCCGGGGCGCCCCCGGTCCGAGGTCGAGGAAGGTGGGCGTGGTGGGGGTGGCCTGTCGAGGGCCACAGGCGGCAGCGAGCCACAGCAAGGTCGGAATCATGCGTCTCGACCTAACCGGAGCCTTCCCGCATTCCCTGTTGCTCGAAGTGACCGCCCGGATCACCTGCTCGTGGTTCAATCGACCATCTGGAGGAAGCCATGCGCACCCTGATGCTCCTGTTGATCCTGGCCGCGTGCGGAGACAAGGACGACGACCCGACCTCCACCGAGGCGGACGCCGACACCGACTCGGACACCGACTCGGACACCGACTCGGACACCGACTCGGACACCGACTCGGACACCGACGCCGACTCAGACGCCGACTCAGACGCCGACTCAGACGCCGACTCAGACGCCGACGCCGATGCCGACAATGTGTACACAGGCGTCTTCACCATGGACGCCTACGAGTCGAATTCCGGCGAGAGCGACCTGTGTGAGGGCACGTCCGAGGTCTTCGAGACCGACGGCGTGCTCGAGGGTGAGCTCAACTGCTCGTGGAGCGGTTTCCTCGGCAGCCAATTCGGCGACACCACCCTGACGCTGGATGGCACCGTCGACGAGTCTGGCGAGGCCAGCGGCACCATCTCCGACCCCATCGAGGCAGACTGGACGGGTTCGGTGAGCGATGAGGACCTCCTGGAAGGTACCTTCGAGACCTCGTTCACGTACGAGTCATACAGCTTCACCTTCAACGGCACCTTCAACGCCGCGCCGCAGGAGTAGTGAGAACTTCACGGTGTCTCGCAGCCCACTGAGCTTGAGCCTGCTCCTCGCCTGCTCGGCAGATCCGACCCCTCAGCCCGACAGCGGTGGCGCTGAAGCGAGCTGCCGTGACGTGGCACTTGGCGCTGGACAGACCTGGGAAGACGCCGATCTCCTCGGCACAGCGCCGGAGGAGACCACCGGCGGCAACGCTGGCGTGAGCCTGGGCGATCTGGACGGGGATGGCTGGCTGGATGCCCTGGTGGTCACGCCCCAGGGCTCGCTGGCGCTGACCAACGACGGCACCGGTGAGCTCGCCGAGGGCCTCATCTCGGTGGACGAGGGACCGCTCCCCGCAGCCAACGGCGTGGCCCTGGGCGATGTGGACGGCGACGGCGATCTGGACGCCTGGCTCGGCCGCTTGACCGGCAGCGCAGATCTGCTCCTCGTCAACGACGGCGCCGGGCACTTCACCAGCAGCGAGATGTCCGACACCGAGTCCGAGAGCTTCAGCGCAGCCTGGGGAGACGTCGATGCCGACGGTGATCTCGACCTCATCGTCGCCCGGTACGCCGACAGCTTCGATCCCAGCGAGGTGCTCGACGGCTCGCTCACCGGTGGTCCCACCACCCTGTACCTGGGCGACGGCAGCGGCACGCTGACCGCCGCCGAGGACGCCCTTCCCGCCGAGGTCCTCGACTCGGTCGCGTTCGCGGTCAGCCTGGTAGATCTCGACGGAGACGGCGACCTCGATGCATACCTCGCCAACGACTTCGGTCCCTTCCTGGGGCCCAACCGCCTGTTGGAGAACGACGGCAGCGGTCGCTTCTCGCTGGTGGACGAGGAGACCTGCTTCTGCAACCGATCGATGTACGCCATGGGCATCGCCGCCGGCGACCTCGACGGAAACGCCGCCCCCGACCTGTACCTCACCGACCTCGCTGGCCCTGACCTGCTCCTGAACGAGGGGGGGGCGGTCTTCTACGAGGCCACCCTGGCCCAAGGCGCCGAGGTCCCCAACGCCGAAGACCACCTCGCGAGCTGGGGGACCGCCGCTGTCGATCTCGACCGCGACGGCTGGCTGGACCTGCCCATGGTCTTCGGCCCGCTCTTCCCCCACGGCGACCCCGACGGCCTGAGCGCCTTGGGCGAGGACTTCGACGACTGGGTCGACGGCCTCGCCCAGCGCGACGTGCTCCTGCGAAACACGGGCGGCGGCGTCTTCACCGACATCTCCGAGAGCGCCGGCTTCACCGACGAGCGCAAGGGGCGGGCCTTGGCTGTGGGCGACCTCGACCGCGACGGACGCCCCGACCTGCTCACCGCCGGCCTCTGGTACGCCCAGAGCTGGCACACCGAGGGAGGCTGCGCCAACGGCATCACCCTCCGGCTGACCGGCGAGGGCCTCGTCGCCGGCCTGGGTGCCCACGTGTTGGTGGAGGTCGACGGGGTCGAGCAGCACCACTGGTTCACCGGCGCAAGCACCTGGAGCAGCCACGCACCCGAGCTCACCGTGGGCCTGGGCGAGACCACCGTCGCCGATCGGATCACGGTGAGCTGGACCGATGGTCGTACGTCGGAGTGGACCTCGGTGGCCGCCGGAGAGCTGGAGATCTCCCCGTGAGGATGGGGCAGATCGCACTCGTCATCGGAAGCGCCTCCGCCACCGCCTGCACCGACAAGGCGTCCACTCCCATCGTGGAGCAGAGCGAGGTCTGCGACGCACCCGACCTCACCTACAGCCTGGCCCAGGACCTGGGCGAGGCCGACTTCGGCGCCGAGGCCGACGTCGTCCCCTGGCTCGATCGTCCGAGCGTCATCGGCCCCGGGGTGGCGCTGGCCGATCTCAACGACGACGGCTGGCTCGACCTCGCCGTCGCCACCCAGCTGGGCAGCACCTGGATCCTGGTCAACGACGGCACCGGCGCGCTGTCGGCCGACCCCGCTCTGGGCGTGGAGGGTGCGGGCATCCCCATGGCCCAGACCATCGCGGCCACCGAGCTCGACGGCGACGGCCACCTCGACCTGATCCTGGGCACCATCGAGGGCAGCCCCGACCTCGTGCTGAGAGCCGACGGCACCGGTGGGTACTCCGTCACCGAGCTCCCGGGGTCCACCGGCCACACCACCACCGCCTCGGCCGCCGACCACGACCTCGACGGCGACCTCGACCTGATCGTGACCCGCTACGTGGTCTGGCCCGACTTCGACGAGGTGCAGGCGGGCACCATCGAGGGTGGCGGCAACGTCATCTACGACAACGAAGGTGGCAGCCTCGTGGCCACAGAGCGACTCCCCGAGGACCATCGCGACGACCTGAGCCACCAGGCCCAGTGGGTCGACATCGACGCCGATGGCGACCTCGACCTGTACTTCAGCAACGACTTCGGCCAGTACCTCGATCCCAACC
>JAERSX010000269.1 GCA_016845285.1 Deltaproteobacteria bacterium
GGCCAGGCTTCACGGGGAGTGCCCGGTTCAGGTTCCCGGCCCGGCGGGAGTCGTCACTCCCGCCGCCACTTTTTTTTCGAGGTCCGCCAGCACGTCACCGAAGGGAGTCTCGCGCGCATCGGCCAGCTCGATTCGGGTCGCGAGCGCCAGCTCGGCGGCGAGCCGAAGGTCTCCGTCGAGGGTGGTCGCGAGATCGGCGATGGCCACGGCGGCCCGCACGCTTGCTCCTCTTCGGATGCGGGGGTCATGACGGGTGGCACGGACCAGCTCTACCGCCCGAGCGATGATCTCGGGTTCGGGCTCACAGGTGGCGTCCTGGGCCACGATGTGGCGTTCTTCGGCGGCATCTTGATGCAGGAGCCGCACCAGCTCGAAGCGGTCGAGCAGGGCCTCGCTGAGCTGACCGGTGGCCACGAACTCCGCAGGGTTCTGGGTGGCGATGAGGCCAAAGCCCTCGGCGGCCTGGATGGTGCCGAGGTGAGGCACGTGGACCATGCCCTCGTCGAGCGCTGGCAGGAGCACGTTCTGCACGCCCTCGGGCATGCGGTTCAGCTCGTTGATGAACAGCAAGGCGCCGGTCTGCATGGCCTCGACGAGCGGCCCCGGCACGAAGAGCTCGGCCACGTAGCCCCGCTCCAGCACCCCTGGCGGATCGAAGTGACCCACCAGCTTGGCCTCCGTGTAGCGGCCGTCGCCGTCGACTCGGAGCCAGCGGCGGCCTGCACCCATGGCGACTGCTCGGGCGAGGGCCGTCTTGCCCACGCCCACTGGACCTTCGAGGAGCACGTTGCGGCCAGCCTGCAGACAGGCGAGCACGGCACGAAGCTCTCGGCGTCGGCCCACAATGTGGTGCGCGCGGGCGATCTGCTCGGGATTCACGACGTCTCCGCGGAGCACCAGTGGGGTGCTCCCGACCGCTCAGCGACGGTTGAGCCGCATGAGCAGGGTCAGGATGTTCCAGTACAGGATGAGGATGCCCATGGTGATGAGGTAGGCGCCCTCGATGTGCTGGTTGGTGCTCAGCTTGTGCATGACGTTGTTGATCTGGTAGAGCAGGCCACCGGCCGAGACCAGCACGAAGACAGCGGAGATCACGATTCCCATGGGCCCACCGAAGAGGCTGGGGAACACGATGCCGACGCCCATGAGGATGAGCATCGGGAGGAACAGGGCGGAGAGCCCCGCGCCGAGCATGCTGAAGTTCTTCGGGCCGGTCCAGACGTAGGCGGTCATGCCGAAGCCGGTCATGCCCGTGAGGACGAGGGCCATGCCCACGAGGCCGAAGGGGCTTCCGTTGGACATGCCCATGGAGATGGCCGTGAGCAGCAGGTAGCCCATGGCGATGCCCTGGAAGACCGCGCCCATGCCGAAGCCGAGCACCTTCTGGCCGCCGAAGACGAACCGGGGTGCCAGGTAGTGCGCGATGCCGTAGCTGCCGAAGATGACGGCCAGCATCACGATCTGGTTGAACAGGAAGTTCAGCCCGATGCTGGCGGCCACGTAGAGGACGGCTGCGGTGGCCAGGCCCGTGAAGGCCGACAAGACCAGCCCGCCGGTGGTCCAGAGCAGGACCTTCTTCAGATACTCGACGCGCTCGTTGGCGTCAGCGTAGGTGAGTGGACGTGCGGCGTCGGCGAAGGCCATGGGGCAATGCTCCTGATCGTTGTGATGATCCTATTCACGTGAGGGCAACGCGCCAGGGTGCGGTACAACTGCCGTCTTGGAGGTGTCCTTTGGCAGAGCTCACCCGACGCAGCATGGTCATTCAGCTGGCAGCGATGGGACTGACGGTCGCGTGTACCGACAAGGGGGAGGCCTCGGGCGTGAGCCCTGGCAACGGCGACGACTCCGGGTCCCCCGATGACGGAGGCGGCGCCGACTCCGGCGGCACGGGCGGCACGGGCGGCACGGACTCCGGCGGCACGGGCGGCACGGACTCCGGAGGCAGCGACTCTGGCGGTGCCGACTCCGGCGAGCCTCCCTTCGAGCCATGTGAGGTGGAGCCCGCCACCCTTGATGATCCGCCGTCCATCACCAAGTTTCACGGCAAGGGGCCGAACTACCGAGAGGGCGCTCCAGAGACGACCAACCTCAACGTGCGTGGAGAGGTCGGCTTCAAGCTCTGGGTTCGTGGCCAGGTCTTCGACCGTGCCGGCAACCCCCTCGCGGGCCAGCGCATCGACTCCTGGCAGGTCGATCAGTTCGGCGACTACAACCTGGAGTCCGACGACTACCACGGCCACGGCTGGCAGCTCACGGGCGAGGACGGAAGCTACTGCTTCGAGACCATCCGACCGCCCGTCATCTACAAGGATGATGGCGATGCCCAGACCTATGCCCACATCCACTTCCAGTGCTGGCTGGGCGACACCGAGATCGAGAACTTCCAGCTCGCCTTCGATGCCGATCCCAACCTCTACACCGTCAACGTGCCTGCCGAGCCGGACACGGTGCGTGCGGTGGAGGTGACCGGCGAAGAGGAGGGCGTCATCCGGCTGGACTTCGTGCTCGACTGCTCGGTCGACGACGCCTGAAGGCTGCGCTCTGTGCGCTCAGAGGATCTCGCCGGGCCGATAGGCGGCGGCCTCGGGATGGCGTGCCACGAGCGCTGACACGCGACCTGCGAAGGCCCGCACCTGTGTGGAGGCCGTCCCGACGAAGGCGGAGGGCTCGGCGACGAGTCCGTTCAGCTCGGCCTCGTCGAGGGGGATGCGGTCGTCGGTGCCGAGTCGCCTGAGCAGATCGTTGTCGGCCCTGCCGGAGTTGCGCATCTCCAGGGCCACGGCCACGGCGTGCTCCTTGATGGCCTCGTGGGCAGCTTCACGACCGGCGCCGGCCTTCACGCAGGCCATGAGCACCTTGGTGGTGGCCAGGAAGGGCAGGTAGCGGTCGAGCTCGCGGGAGATGACCGCGGGGTAGGCCCCCAGCTCGTCGAGCACGGTGAGCAGGGTCTCGAAGAGGCCGCTGATGGCGAAGAAGGCATCGGGCAGCACCACGCGACGCACCACCGAGCAGCTCACATCGCCCTCGTTCCACTGGTCGCCCACGAGGCCGCCGGCCATGGTCAGGTGCCCGCGGAGGATGACCGAGAAGCCACACACGCGCTCACAGGAGCGGGCGTTCATCTTGTGGGGCATGGCCGAGCTGCCCACCTGGCCGTCCTTGAAGCCCTCCGTGACCAGCTCCTGCCCGGCCATCAGCCGAAGGGTCCGTGCCAGGTTTGCCGGCCCCGAGGCCACCTGGACCAGCGTGCTCACCACCTCGAAGTCGAGGCTGCGGGGGTAGACCTGGCCCACACTGCCCAGACCCTGGGAGAAGCCCAGGTGGGCCGCCACGCGCGCCTCGAGGGCGTCGACGGCCTCGGCGCTGCCGAGCAGATCGAGCATGTCCTGTTGTGTGCCGACCGGCCCCTTGATGCCGCGCAGGGGGTAGGCCGCCAAGGTGGCGTCCAGGCGCTCGGTGGCGTGGAGGAGCTCCTCGCCGGCGGTGGCGAAGCGCTTGCCGAGGGTGGTGGCCTGGGCCGCGACGTTGTGGGAGCGACCGGCCATGACCGTCTCGCTGTGCTGCATGGCCAGCTCGGCCAGGCGGGCGAGGGTGGTGACGCAGCGGTCGCGGACCTGTTGCAGCGACCGGCGCACCTGGAGCTGCTCGACATTTTCGGTCAGATCCCGCGAGGTCATGCCCTTGTGGATCTGCTCGTGCCCAGCGAGGCTGCAGAATTCCTCGATGCGCGCCTTCACGTCGTGCCGAGTCACCCGCTCACGTGCGGCGATGGACCCCAGATCCACCTGGTCGAGCACCGCCTCGTAGGCAGTGATGACGCCGTCTGGAACGGTCACGCCGAGGTCTGCCTGGGCACGCAGCACGGCCAGCCACAGCTCCCTCTCCAGGCGCACCTTCGCCTCGGGGGACCAGACGGATCGCATGCCCGCGCTGGCGTAGCGGGTGGCGAGCACATTGGGAACGGTCACAGCAGCCTCCAGGCGGAGCTGTGTATCCCAGGGCTTGCACCACGACGCCCAGCAGGGCAGGGGACGGCAGCGCGAGGACGCCGTGGCCCGCTTCCCCCTCATCAGTCGACGCCAGATGTGGGTGGTCGGAGGATCACTCGGCGCAGCCGCGGTGCTCGGAGGGGGCTTCGCCTGGCTCCATCCTCCGGCGCCCGGCCTGCTCCTGCTCTGCGAAGACGAGTGCGAGATCGTCGAAGCTCTGGCGCGGGTTCTCTTTCCGCCGGGCATCTTCCCGGTCCATGGCGGGGATGGCCACACCGCACCCCTCGTCGACCAGGTGCTCGCGCGCGAGGTCGATCCCATCAGCGCGACTCCCTTCCGTTACCTGCTCCGCAGCGTGCAGCTGGGCACGCTGATCAG
>JAERSX010000270.1 GCA_016845285.1 Deltaproteobacteria bacterium
GCGACCACCCTGGTCCGCTTCACCCGTGAGGCAGCGGGGCTCGACCCTGCTCAGCGGGCCCTCCTGCGAGAAGAGGCCGCGGCGGCTCTGAAGGGCGATCTCTACGTGCAGGCTCTCAAGGCGCTCGCCACACCGCAGCCCTAGGCAGGATTGGACTACCGCGACTGAGAGCTCGGCAGCCACCGCACAGGGGCCACTACAGCGTGCCGATGTGTGAGTACAGTTCGTCCCGCGAGAAGGGCTTGATCAGGATCGGTATCTGCTCTGCAGCTGCATAGTCCAG
The DNA here is from genome assembly GCA_016845285.1 of Deltaproteobacteria bacterium. Classification (GTDB taxonomy): domain Bacteria; phylum Myxococcota_A; class UBA796; order UBA796; family UBA2385; genus BH17. The sequence goes on from JAERSX010000270.1 coordinate 284, forward strand.
AAGCCCCGGATCTCGAATATCGCCGGTACAGATCAACACGTTGCCGTCGGGTTGAGTGGCACGGAACTTCCGGATGACGTCGATGGGCGAGGCCCCGGGCATGTGGGCATCTATGCAGAGGAGGTCCAGTGTGGCGGACTGCTCGAGTCGCTCCATGGCGCGGTCTCCGTCCTCTGCATCTTCGCAGTAGTCACCGCGTTGCCTCAGCATGGTCACGATGGTTCGCCGGAGAATTGGCTCGTCCTCGACCACGAGGATCCGCTTTGGACCGGCTCTGCTCGGCAGACGTGTTGGTCGTGTCTCCTGAGTCGGTGACGTCTCTGGAGCAGGTTCGAGGATGTGTTCGGGAAGTCGGATGTCGAACTCTGTGCCCACTCCGACCCGTGACCGAACGTTGATGGTGCCGGCATACTGTTCGATGGTGCCGCGGATGATGGACAGGCCCAGCCCGGTCCCGTCTTGTTTCTTGGATGTGAAGAACGGCTCGAAGATGCGCTCGATGTCTTCCGGCGTGATGCCGCAGCCATCATCGGAGACCAGGATCTGTACGGGCAGCGCGCTGCCTGCCAGGGAAGTGACCTTGATCTGGACATGGGTGCTCCCGACCGACTCGTGAGATGCATTTGTGACCAGGTTCAAGAGTGCCTGCTGCATGCGGCCTTCGTTGACCAGGCAGAGTTCGACCGGTGACGCTTCGACAGTCAGCTGTATGTCTTCGGGCATCATGTTCTCCCATGAGCGCGCCCAGTCGTGGATGTGCTCATGGAGCGAGATCGCTCTGGTCTTGTCGGCGTTCCTCTGCCCGATACTCAACAGTTCCTTGGTGATCTGGCCTGCGCTGAGGGTGGCCGCCCGGATCTCGACCATGGCCTCGGCCTGCTCTTCCGGGCTGGATGCCAAGTCGAAGATCTCGGTCCAGGAGAGCAGGACCTGAAGAATGTTGTTGAACTCGTGTGCCACGCCGGTCGTGACTCGCCCCATGGCCTGAAAGCGCCGAGCGTCTTCGAGCTGGACGCGCGTGCTCTGCAAGTTTGCCTCGGCCTGCTCCCGCTGGCGCTGCTCTTGCTGGAGAGCCCGGTAGCTCTCCATCTGCTCGATCAGCTGACGCTCGAGCTGAACAACGAGGTGGATGATGAGCAGAAGGCCGGCGACAGAGGTTCCGGCGAAGCCCAAGGCGGTGAGGGCGCCGGGAGTCACGACGTCTGGTGGGTGAGCTCCCATGATGCCCATCAGGGCGGACGAGGCCACCAGCACGGGCACCGCTGCGCGCCTCCCGAAGAGCAGGGCCACGGCCACGAGACCGATGAAGCTGGTCACGATCGGCCCGGTGTCCATCCCCAGGTTCATGACGGCGAGCCACCCCATGAGGTTCAGTCCGGCGGCGGTGATGATGGCCTTCGCTCTGGGTGAGATCGTGCGAATGGCGTGGGCCGTCGTCATGATCCCGAAGACCCCGAGGGCGGGAGCCCAGTCCAGGAGTTGGTGTTCTTCGTGGAGCCAGATGGTGGCGAGCAAGCCCATCACGATGGGCATGCCGCCCCAGACAACACCCTTCAGCAGAGAGTCGCAGAGGGGGTTCCGCCAGTCGACCGGGCTGGGCGGCTGGAGGTCTGCAATGTCAGGCATGTGGTTCAAAATGTAGTCTGTCGCTCGATAGACTCCTTCGCATCCCGGCCCCCTTGGTGTCTGGCCAGCGGTGCTGGCATCGCAAGGGTTGATGGCCGCTTCGGAGGGCGATCGGTGCGCGACGTTGAAGGGCGAAGCACAGACGGAGCTGTTCTGCCACCCTGCAAATAGCTGCACTTGGCTGCTGGCCTTCCCGGTGGCGAGGTCGACGGCGACGCAACCCCCCAACGACGTCGCAGCACCGTCCTCAGGTGATTGTGTGGCATGGGGTGATTGTACTGTGCGTCTGTGGATGGTTGAGCGGAGAGGTTTTCGCTGACATGGTTCGAGTCTCGGGGGGCCTGCTTGAGGCGACCGGTGAGGTGGCCTTCCAGCCTGGGGCAGGTGCACGGTGAGGGCACCGGCACCGGTTGGTTGGCATCGTGTCTCTGATGCACGATGCGCTTGGCGAGCCCACGCTGTTCCCAACCTGAGTTGTTCGAGTTTGGAGTGGATGATCCGACAAGGTTCAGGAGAGCAGAGTGGCCGGTTGGCTGGAGCCTTCGGAGGGGCAGGGTCATCGACAAGGCGAAGATCTGGGACGCGTCTCGGGACCGACGTGCGTCTCGTGTGTGCATGTTCGTCGGACGCGAACGGTCAGGGACTCCAACAGTGCTGAGGGGGTGTCGATGTGCCCGCCGGGGCATGCTGCTGCTCCAGTGCTTGCGGTGCGCTCACGGTGGATCAGCATGCGAGGCGCATGGTGCGGGCTCCTCTCCAGCGGATGCCACGCATGATCGCACCATCATGGTGTGGTCGCCGCTGCGTGGGGGCCCGGCCCGCGAATGGTCGGCTGGCGCTATTGGAGATGTACGAAAGAGAGTAGGATTCCGCCATGGGGTTCATCCAACAGGGCAAAGAGGAGGTGGCGTTGGGCTCGAGAGTCTGCGTGGGTCGGAGCGCTGAGTGCGGACTCGCCATCCCAGACCGACGCGTGTCCGGGCGCCACGCCGAGCTGGTGTGGACCCGCAAGGGCTGGCAGGTCCGGGATCTCGGGAGCACCAACGGCACCACCTTGGATGGTGTGCGCCTGGAGGCCGGCAAGGACTACTCCTTGTCACCAGGCTCGGTGCTGGCCTTTGGAGACCCGGAGAACCAGTGGAAGCTCATCGACGCGACCCCACCTCAGGCGTTGGCCATCGCCACCTCGGGCCTGAGACGAGCCGCGGAAGATGGGCTGTTGGCGCTTCCCGACGATGACCACCTCGAGGCGGTGATCTTCGAGTCCCATCCAGGGGCATGGATTGCGGAGGTCGAAGGGGAGCCTCGCGCAGTGAAGGACCAGGACTGCCTCAGCCTGAACGGCGATACCTGGCGACTCTGCCTCCCTCGGTTCCACGAAGAGACCTTGGCCATAAGCTCCCAAGTGGGTGTACAGCCCGGTCTGCACTTCGAGGTCAGTCGGGACGAGGAGTTCATCCGAATCTGGTTCGTCAAGAACGACGCTCGCGTCGAGGTTGCCACTCGGGCCCACCACTACATGCTGCTGCTCCTGGCGCGGGCTCGGATGGAAGATCAGGGGAGCGGGCTCGCGTCAGGGGAAGCGGGCTGGTTGTATGCCGAAGACTTCTGCAAGATGCTCGGCACAGAGCCCCACCTCCTCAATGTCATGGTGCATCGTGCTCGTCAGCAATTCGCTCGGCTCGAGATGGACGGAGCGGCTGGCCTGATCGAGCGCCGACGATCCACCCGACAGATGCGCATCGGAGTCGACCAGCTGGCCGTGTCCCCCATTCTGTAGTCACTCCTGGGAGCGTGGGGACGGCACCAGCCGGTTCGCATGCTCCAACAGGCGCTCGGGGGTCGCGGGCAGGACCCGCAGTCGGGAGTCGCCCATCGCCGAGGTGGCGAGCCAGTTGCCGTCGGCGCTCCAGCTCGCGCGCATCCGCTCGCCATCGTGCAGCTCTTGAAGCCTCCAGAGCAAAGCTCCCCTGCGACTCCACACGCGCGCGGTGGTGTCCCATGCAGCGCTGAGGAGCTGCTCTCCGTCTGGGCTCCACTCGACCGAAGCTACCGCACGGGTGTGGCCCGTCAGCGTGGCCACGGCTGTCCCATCGGCACGCCAGATGAGGACGGTTCGATCCCAGGAGGCCAGCGCCAGGAGCTCGCCGTCTGGGCTCCACGCGCAGTCGCTGACTCGGGCGTTGCTCACTTGATCCTCGGCGATGCGTCCACCACGCGAATCCCAGATGGCCACGGTTCCGTCGCGGCTGGTGGCGGCGAATCGCTCTCCGTCTCCCCGCCAGCAGAAGCTGGCCACCGGCGCTTGCTCCAGTCGGGCCACCGCGCTCGGCGAGGCGTCACCTTTCCAGAGGGTGATCGTGTGGTCCCCGTCATGGGAGACCCAGTGTTCTCCGTCGGGGCTCCAGGCGACGAGGGCGCTCCGGCCTTCGAGCGAGGGCAGCGGATGTCCGTCTCGATCCCAGCGCAAGAACCCGTCGTCACCGGCGGCGCCCATGAGGACATCTCCCTGAGGATGCCACGCGATGTCCCGTGTCTTCGCGCCATCGAGGATGCCGTGGAAGGTGCCCGTGGCCGACCAGAGGCCGACCCGTCCGTCTTTTGTGAGGAGGGCGAAGCGGTCTCCCTTCGGATTCCATCGCACGAGACTGGGAGTCCCCATGTCGGTGTAGATGGTCTCCGCGTGCCCCTGGGCGTCTCGAAGCACGATGCGGCTGGTGCCGTCTCCATCCCCGGACGACGCCAGCAGTCGGGAACCGTTCGGGCTCCAGGCCATGACCGTGACCGGCCACTCCAGATCGGTGACCCCAGGCGTGGTTCCGTCCCCCGACCAGATCCGGACCGTGTTGTCGTCAGAGCCCGTGGCGAGAAGCTCACCATCGGGGCTCCAGGCCGCAGAGACCACCTCGCTGCGGTGGCCCTCATGGTGTCGAATGAGCGTGCCATCCCCCGTCCAAAACGACACCGCTCCTTCCTTGCCGATCACTGCGATGCGGTGACCGCTCGGGCTGAAGTGCGCCCCGAAGATGGCCTCAGGGTGATCGGGCAAGGAAAAGACCTCGCTGCCTTGGAGGTCCACCACCGCTGCGGTGTGTGGGTCTTCGGAAACACAGCCGAGGGCGAGCTCCTCGCTGGGATGCCAGTCTCCGAGGGGGTAGCGCGTCTCACACATCTCCTCGTGCAGGCGCTGCCCGTCGGTGGTCCAGACTCCCCGTGCACCGTTCCAGCCGAATGCCAGCAGGTGGCGACCCGATGGGCTCACCCGGATCCGACTGAGTGACTCGTGGACATCCGCCGACCAGAGCTGGCTACCGTCGGTCAGCGACCAGCTCCGCAAGGACTCAGAAGAGATGGTGAACAGGCGCTCGCCGTCCTGACTCCAGGCGGCCTCGGAGACCCAGTCGTCGTGGGGAAGGACGTGGAGGAGTTGGCCCTCCGAGGTCCACACCTTCGCGGTGGCGTCGTGCGAGTTGGTCAAGATGCGGCTGCCGTCGGGGCTCCACTCTGCGGCTCGCACCTCTGCGTCGTGGTGGAGGACTGCGAGGGTCTCACCGTCCAGGTTCCAGATGCGTGCCGTGTGGTCTCGAGAAGCGGTGACGACCAGGGAGCCGTCCGGGCTGTAGCGTCCACTGTTCAGCAAGCCCTCGTGCCCGTGCAGCTCGGTCAGGGGCGTGCCGTCTGGACCGTAGAGCCGTGCGGTCTGGTCCATGGAGACGGAGAGCAGGGTGCGTCCGTCTGGGCTGAAGCGAACCCCGCGCACGGCGGCGGTGTGGCCTGTGAGGATGTGGCGTTCCTGCCGGCCGCTCACCACGGCGTACAGGCCCTCCATGGCCTGTGCGTTGTCGGTGTCGGCGGTGAGGATGTCCCGTGTGATCTGCGCAGCGATCGCCGGATTCCCGCGCAGTCCCTCGAAGGCGGCGAGGTTGAGCTCAGCTTGGAGCTCTGCATCGTGTGCGTGCCCTTCGGCTTGCCGTTGGGCGGTGAGCGCTTGCTCGCTGGCGGTGTTGGCGGTTCGCCACCCCTCGAGGGCCCAGCTCGAGAGGGCGGTCAGAGCGATGAGGACCGCCCCCACCACCATGAGCGTGCGTCGGCGACCGCGGTTGGCCTGTGCGAGTGAGCGTGTGATGAACTCCCGCTCGGTGTGGGTGAGCGATACCTGGCTGCGCTGACGCCAGAGGTGGTACTCCGCCAGGAGTTCTCCCCGCCACAGCAGGTCTGCTGAGCGTTCTCGTTGACTCCAGGTCTGTGCGGCCTGCTTGAGGGTCTGTTGGAGGAGCAGCCCCTCCCGATCGTTGTTTCGCCACTGCGACAGCCTGGCCCACCTCTCGATGAGGGCCTCGTGCACCACCTCGATGATGGCCTGGCCGTCCATGTCCTCTCGTGCGTTGAGCAGGCGCACGGTGATGAGCTGATCGAGGAGAACCGCGGTGAGGTGAGCATCTCGGGCCGTCTCGGTCAGCTCACGGAACCGCGCGGGCTGGCGGGTGCCCTCGGGGGTCACCAGCTTCAGCATCACGTCGCGAAGGGCACCCTTCTGGGCCTGAGAGAGCGTCTGGTACACCTGCTCGGCGTGGTGGGCGAGGGCACCGGAGACGCCACCGATGTCGCGGTAGCTGCTGCGGAGCAGGCAGCGTCGCTCGGTCTCCCGGTCGTCCCAGAGGCGATCCGCGCAGAACTGGAGCAGGGCGAGGGCGGCGGGCTCGTTCTCCACCATGTCGAGGATTTCCTCGACCAGTTCCTCGTCCTCGAACCGGTAGCCGTAGGACTCGAGGGGCCGACACAGCACCTCGTACAGCTCCGCCCGCCCCGGTGGAGCCACCACTTCGACGGCCCGGTGTGCCAGCCGTACCAGGGGTGGAAGGGTCACGAGCGGAACGAAGAAGTCCTCGCGCACCACGAGGACCACTCGGACCTCTTCTTGTTGCGAGATCCGAGCGAGGATCTCCGCCATGACCCGGGCCGTAGACGGCTCTGTGAGGGTGAAGAGCTCCTCGGCCTGGTCGATGATCACGACCCGCTTGGGGCCCACGAGGTCGTGGATCGCAGACGGGTTGGCGGCGAGCTCGTCCCGGAGGGTCGGATCTTCGCCGAGGGCGGCCAGGAGGGAGGCGATGGGTGCAGTGCCCGGTCGGCACCAGCAGAAGTCGAGCTCCGGGAGCATGGGGGCCACACCGGCACGGAGCAGGGAGCTCTTCCCCACGCCACTCACGCCTGTGACGGTCACCATGGGCTCGGAGACGATCTGCTGGGCCAGGCGCCGCGACTCGTCCTCTCGACCGAAGAAGAGCGCTCCGTCCGAGACCTCGAAGCCCCGGAGGCCTCGGTATGGTCGCCGCCCGGACTGTGAGCCGTCCGAGGAGTCCTCAGGGTGCCCGTCGATGCCACCGGGAACCGCCTCTGTGCGTTCCGGCTGCCAAGAGCTCACCACCGCCTCGATGG
>JAERSX010000271.1 GCA_016845285.1 Deltaproteobacteria bacterium
CGGCTCAGGCCCATGCGCAGGCGCCACAGGGTGGGCAGCTCGTGGGCGCCGTCGGCCAGGTGCTGGATCCAGCCCCCCGACAGGCCCAGCTGGCCGCCCTCTCCCACGGGCATCGCATAGGTGAGCCAACCGCCGACCCGCTCGTTGCGGTAGCCACCGTAGGTCTTGTCCACGAAATTGCCCACGAAGGTGCCGGACAGCACCAGCCCCGGGGCGTTCCAGGCCGGCGCCACGATCTCGTCGGCGGTCACCTCGTAGGCCTCTTCGATGCAGGTGGCGTACTCCTCGAGCTCGCCCCCGGTGCGCAGGGACTCGCACTCGGCTGCAGCCCGGTCCGCCGCCTCACCGTAGCCCTCGGCCATCAGTGGATCGGCGCCGTCCAGCAGCACCATGCGGAAGCCGGCGGCTGCCAGGATGTCGTCGCCGTCGGAAGAATTCGCGGTCGCGAGGCTGAAGTAGGTACGCGAGAGAGCGCGGGTCAGGGGCTGGTCCTGGTACTGCCGCCACGTCAGGCCACGGGTCAGGCCGAGGGCGCGCACACCCACCTCGATGGCACCGCCCGCCTCCAGCGTGCCGTCCTCGTCGATGAAGGTGCCCGCCGCCGCCGCAAAGTCGCTGGGTGAGCTGGGCTCGTCGAAGGTCCCGCCCGCTTCCCCCAGGATCACGAGCGCGGGAGGCTCGGGGATGACGTAGCCGAGGGACCCGTCGACCGTGCGCTCGTCGTCGTCGTCGTCGTCGTCGTCGTCGTCGTCGTCGTCATCGTCGTCGTCATCGTCATCGTCGTCGTCGTCGTCGTCGTCATCGTCGTCGGAATTGCGGACCTCGAGGTTGTCTCCCCGCCCACCGGACAGGCCGCTGAAGGGAGGCGCGGCACCCTCCTCGTCGGTCTCGTCCTCAGACTCGTCCTCAGACTCGTCCTCGTCCGACTCGCCCTCCTCCAGGAGGTCTTCTTCTTCACCGGCGACAGGGCCATCCTGAGCCCAGACAGATCCCACGGTGAGCAGCGAGAACAGCAAGGCGCTCATGCCGGACCCTCCAGGCCCACCGTCCCGCTCACCACGTTCGTGCGCCGCTTCTCCACCGTGCCGTCGCCTTGGATGGGAAAGGCGGTGAGGCGCTTGCCCTCCTGACACACCCTCACGCCGTAGTGGAAGGTCACGTCCTCGGTGGTGCCGAAGAAGACGATCATCCAGGTGAGGTCACAGCCATCGAGCCCACTGGACGGCATCACCACCTCGTCGGGCAGCTCGTCCCGGGAGTTGCCCGTCCAGGTGCGCTGCGCACGCCCCTCGCCCTCGAGACGCAGGGTCCAGTCGGCAGCCACACCATCGCCCAGCTGAAAGCGGATCGAGATGGGGGTCGTGGATGACTTCAGCGTCGCAGTCGTGTCCGGCATCGTGTCGCTCCAGGTCGAGAACAGGCGCACCAGTCCCCCCAGAAAAAGGGAGACGAAATCACCAAGGCAGGCGCGGAGTATACAGAAGGCACCTGATCCCCCGTCCAGGAGACCCCGATGGCCGAGGCGTCCGCTCCCACCCGGAAAAAGGGCCGCTCCTGCATCACTGTGCTCGGTGTGTTGGTCACCTTCTGCGTGCTCGTCGTCGGCATCACCTGGTGGCGCCTCGACGTGGCCAGGCAGGCGGCGCTCGATGAGCAGGAGGCCGCCGCCAAGGAGGCCTTCGAGCCCGTGCTGGACCGCATGGGCCTGTCGGCGACCGCCGAAGCCACCGGCCCCGCCTACGACCTCGACACCACCATTCGGGTGATCCACGAGATCGACATGGCCGTGCAGCAGTCTGACTCCCTGGACGCCTGGCTGCGGCAGCTCGCTCAGCAGGACTACCGAGACGTGGCCCCCGAGGTCCTCGAGGCCCGCATGGAGATGATGGACATCCTCATGCGGCTCTACGCCTCCCAGACCGAGCTGGAGGACCAGGAGGCCCTGTGGGAGCTGTCGAGCGGGATGCTCATGTTGACCGCGCTCAGCGTGGTCGAGGTGGAGGGTGAGATCGACCCACTCACGCCGGGCGGCAGCTTCTCGGTGGACCGAGATCAGGCCCAGACCATGCTCGACGACATGATCCAACAGAAGAGCCAGACCGGCGACCTGCTGCGCGACGTGCGCGCCGTCGAGGCTGAGCTGCTGAGCGCCATGGTCCAGTACAGCTCGGTCTACTACCAGTACATCGAGGAGTGGGATCGCCTGAGCACCCTGCGCGACCGTGCCTACCTCGCAGCCCACAACGGCGACTGGGACACCGCCGAGGCCGCCGCCGACGCCGCCATCGCCATGGCCCCCAAGGAGCGCGAGGCCCACCTGCTCAAGGCCCTGGCCATGGTGGAGGGCGGCCACACCGAGAACCCGGAGCGAGCAGCCGAGGCCCTGGCCCTGCTCGGCGACTACATCGACGAACACCCCGATCGCAGCGCCCCCGCCTTCGTGCTCATGGGCATGATCGAGGGACAGCAGGGCAACCACGAGGCCGCCCGCCTCCACCTCCAGCAGTCCGCCGCCTACTTCCCCAAGCAAGCCGACGCCCTCAGCGACATGCTCGACCCCTACGAGCAGCGCAGCTTCCTCCGCAAGTCCCGCGAGGGCGGCCACATCATCGAGCTCTACAAGAGCACCATGCTGGGCGCCGGCACCTTCAGCCCCGACCTCCACATGGCCGACCTGCTGTTCGAGCAGGGCGACTTCGAGGCCGGACGCCGCAAGGTCATGGACCACTTCAGCCGCCGCCGCAGCCAGCAGCAGTGGGACTTCATCATCAGCGACCTGCGCTTCTGCAGCGAGATGCTGGGCGAGGACTACAGTCGGATCTTCCCCGACCAGCACTACCTCGACCTCGTGGTCGAGCCGACCATGTTCGGCAGCAAGCTCTCGCTCAAGGTGGCCAACCGCTCCGAGCAGGTGCTGCACAACGCCACCCTCGTGCTGGCGCTCCAGTTCACCGACATGCACCCCGCCGACTACGAGACCTTCGTGGGCGGGGAGACCCAGCCCGCCGTGCTCGCCCACGACACCACCGACTTCGGCGAGGCCGAGGTGAGCCTCACGCTCCACGGCAT
>JAERSX010000272.1 GCA_016845285.1 Deltaproteobacteria bacterium
CCTCTGTAGATGATTCCTGCTTGAGGTGAGGCTGTGGTTTGGGTTCTTTGTTTACCTTGAGTCTACATGTTTGGTATGTTTAATAGTTTTACGAGCACTGAGTGTGTTCGTGCTCTGTCTCAGGGTCCCCTACAGCTTCCGCCTGTGAGATTCACCGTGCCCAAGCGTAGCTCTCGCCGCAAGCCCAGCCGTGTGCCGGTCAGCATCGGTGGCCTCTTGGCCTTTCCTGTCATGATGGGCGTGAGCACCGGCGTCTTCACAGGTGTTGCGGCTTGGTTTTCGAGCGTGGTCCTGGTGGCCACCGGTTCCTGGACGAGCGTGATGGGCGACCTGGATGCCGACGTCGCTGTGCTTGTCGCTGGGCTTGTCGGGGCCTTGTTGGGCCTCCACTTGGGGTCCTTCCGCTCTGTTCTGCGGCTACCCCGTCCGATGACCCGGCTCGTCGCTCTGACTCCGGTGGTGTTGGTGGATGTCGCCGTCGCTGGCGGCGCTCAGCTCGACATGGCCCACTTTGGGGATGATGGCGATGTGATGCAGCAGGCCATCGTGCAGGACGATGTGGTCACCTTCCGCGCACTGTTGGCTGCGGAAAAGGCGACCATGAGTCCCAAGGAGAGGCGCGCCTTCGACCTCCGCGATCGCCCGGATCTGCTGCGGGCTGCGGCCCAGAGCGGAAGTGAGGCCGTGGTGACCGCCATCGTGGAAGAGGCCAGCAGCGTGCGGGCGTGCGATGGTGCTGTCGCGCTCGAGGTGGCCCTGCAGAACCGCCATCAGGGCGTTGTCGACGCTCTCATCGACGGAGGTGTGTCCGTAGACGCGGCCTGTGGCGCGTGCCGCAGCGAGCCCGCTCTGTACCTGGCTGCGTGGGGTGGAGACCTCCCGGCGACGCAGGCCTTCTTGAAGGCTGGGGCCGATCTCGAGTGCGTCGGTGATGATCTGGCCACCCCGCTGATGCGGGCGGCCGCAAACAACCACACCGGTGTGGTGGCGGTGCTCATCGAGAGCGGAGCGCAGATCGACGCGCACACGCCTGCCGGAGAGACGGCCCTGACGCTTGCTTCCAACAACGGCAGCCTGGCCGCCGTCGAGCTGCTGCTGTCCCGCGGCGCAGAGCTGGAGCATCGAGAGGTTGCACGTACGCCCCTCATGGTCGCAGCGGCCAGCGGCCATCTGCATGTCGTGGACCATCTCCTCGAGGCAGGTGCGTTCGTGGACGCCACGGTTCCTGGCTACAAGGACCGGCCGGAGCGCGCTGTGGACCTCGCCGAGCGCAAGGGCCACCACTCTGTCGTGGACCGCTTGCTGGCTGCTGGTGCAGCACCTCCCGCAGAGGGCTGAGGAACCGAAGAAGCCTCAGGGTGAGCCCACCTCGCTGAGATCTACGTTGTCGACGCGCTGCGGACCTCGCTCGGGATCGACCAGGTGCACATCGACTCGCCAACCGCCGCTCTCGGTGGACTGGATGCGCTGTACGGTGGCGGTCGTGGCGGACACCGCGTGGTCTCGTTGGAAGGCGTCGTCGAGGGTGAGCTCTTGGGTGAGCCTGACGGGCGCCTTGGACGGTGGCTGGTGGTATGGGTGCCCCGCCTCCACGAGTCCGCCGAAGCCATCTGAGAGTGACCAGGCGTCGGGAACGCCTTGCTCGCGGAGGTAGTGGGCGACGCCGTAGCTCCGAACACCCGCTGCGCAGATCACCACCACTGGGCGGTCCGTCGGGATGGCCGTGAGGTGATGGGGGACCTGGTTCATGGGGATCAAGAGACCGCCGACGGGTGCGCCGCTCCAGAGCTCGTGGGGCTCCCGGATGTCCAGAAGCAGGGGGTCTCTCCCTTGGGCGATCCAGTCTCTGACCTCGGCTGACTCGACCTCGAGGGCCTCCTCTTCTTCTTCCTCGGTGGACTCTGGGACCGGATCGGGGGCCTGGCCTCTGGTGGGGCGTTTCCTGGCGGTCGATGGGGCCGACGGGATGTGGGGGGCGTCGGCCACCAGCCGTCGCAGCGCTCTCTTGGCGAGCTTGCGGATCACGGGTTCACCGACCGTTCACGTGTGGGCTCGGCATGCCTGGCGTGGTCTCTCCGGTGGGCTTCGGCGAGGCGGGTCACGGCCTCCATGCACTGCGATGCGGCTGCTTGCCAGTGCTCCTGAGTAGAGGGGCCCGCTCGGAGCTGACGGAGATCCAGCTCGGGTCCGACGTAGAGACTGATGGGGTGCTCTTCGGGTTCGAGCCAGTTGAGTCGAGTCTCTCGGATCAAGTCGCTGCCCATGCCGAGAACGAAGAAGGGGATGACCCTTGCCTGGCTCTCCAGGGCCATCCGGCCAGTGCCTGGCTGAGCCGGAAGCAGGGCGTGTGGATTGTCGCTCTTGTTGCGCTTCCCCTCGGGATGTACGCCCAGCAGCGTCCCGGGAACCGAGAGTTCGTAGATACAGCGGTCGACCGACCAGCGATTGAAGGCCCGTCGCTCTCTGTCTCGAAGGATGGGCGGAAACATGGTCATGCCCGCGAAGATCAGGTTCACGAATGTGCCGAGGCGGGACTCGTAGAAGAAGGTCGAGCGCACGGGGAAGAAGACACGGTGTGAGCTGGCGGTGTACTTCAGCATCACGTGGCCGATGACGAAATAGTCGAAGAAGCTCCGGTGGTTGGCCACCATGAGGACGGTGTCTTCGGGGCCCACCTCGCCGAGGTTTTCCAGACCCTCGATGTGAAGCCGGCGCCCTCCGGTGAGCCACACGAAGGGGCTCATGATGACCGTCACGTAGATCGTGCTGATCCACTTCAGGGGGCCAGCGAACAGGGCCCCCACGCGGAAGGCCCGCCGCTCAGCGGGAGTCAGCAGCTCGACGGGTGCTGGTTCGGGAGAGGATCGCGGCATGGAGGGGCGGGGAGACTGCCATCCTATCGGCTTTCCGAAGAGCCGACAGTGAGCTCTTCAGTCGATAGACGTCCACTCCGGAGGTTCCAACCATGCTGCCCGACCGCCGACGACAGGTCCGAGTTCGTGCCAACTTTGCTGGGGAGGTCGAGCTCCGTGTGGCGGTGGGCGACCATGTGGAGCGAGGCAACGCCCTGGTCGTTGTGGAGGGTGACAGCGAGATCGAGACCCTGAGCGCACGCGGCCCCGCCGTGGTCCAGGAGATCTGCGTGGCCGATGGCGAAGAGGTCTTGGCGGCCGCGCTGCTGGTCGTTCTTCAGGAGGTCGACGACTGAAGCGTCCGGCGGTCTGGCGCTCAGGACATCCCAGGGGTGCCCAGGCAGACCCACACGGCTGCGGCGACGAAGGCGACGATGCCAAGCTTGAGGGGCCAGCCGAGGCCTCCTGAGACCCAGCTTGGCGCTCGCTGAGGGTCTGTGACCAGGAGCAGCCGGCCGGAGCCGAGGGGCCGTAGCTCCCAGCCGCTGGCGGCTGCCCGGTGCCCGAGCTTGCCGCTCACCGCTCGCCTGAGCGCAGATCCCGATCCCATGCTGTGGCGTCCCACGCCGGTGACGAGGATGACGGCGCCGGCGTCCACGGCATCGAAGTCCGCTTGGGCCACCACGGCCTTGCCGAGGCGGACGTTGAGGTCGTGCAGATCGATGACTGGCACGCCTTTCTCGATCCAGAGGTGGGTGTTTCGTCGCCAGGGCCGTGCGTCGGCCCAGTCCAACTCCTTGGCGGCCTCTTCGATCTCGCCCAGGCCGTCGGAGAGGCCCTCGAGATCAGGATGCACGGTCACTGCTGGAGCCACCAGACGCCGCCCGACGTGCTGCCGGGGGAGCCCACGAGCAGCTCGTGGACACCATCGCCGTCGAGATCCGAGCTCACGAGTGTGCTTCCCAGGGCGCCGCTGCCGTCGCCCAGCCAGGCGTTGCTGCCTTCGGTCGCCACGTTCGAGCCGGACACCGGGCCTGTGAACATGAAGACGGCTCCACTCCGCCACCCGGGCGCGCCGACCGACACGTCGTTGACCCCGTCGCTGTCGAGGTCTCCGACGGCCACAGCCGCGCCCAGACGCCACCCCGAGGACTCGCCCCGGGCGCGCCAGTCGCTGTCTTCCGGCGAAGCCGTGGACGGCAGGGGGCCCAGCCATCCCGCTACCTCTCCGGCTCGCGCGCTCGCGCCAGGCATTCCCGCGACGAGATCTGCTCGCCCGTCGCCATCGAGGTCGCCACCGGTCAGCGCGGTGCCGAGCGCGGAACCGAGCGCATCGGCTTGGATCCAGGTGTCGGCGGCGGAGGTGGTCATGCTGCTGGTGAGCGGACCCAGGAAGACGTAGACAGCTCCGCCGTGCTCGGCGTCGGGTGCTCCC
>JAERSX010000273.1 GCA_016845285.1 Deltaproteobacteria bacterium
GTCTGCACCTCGGGACAGAAGCGCTCGGCGATGGCCTTGACCCGCTTGGCGTACGGTCCGTATGCGCTGTGGCGCGTGGGAAGGAAGGTGGTCTCGGGAGGGGCCAGGCGGCTGGCCTCGGTCATGTTCATGCCCGAGCGCACCCCGAAGGCCCTGACCTCGTAGCTGCACGAGGTGACCACGCCACGCTCACCCTTGCGCCCACCCACGATGACGGACTGTCCCTCGAGGGCAGGGTCCAGCAGACGCTCGACCGACACGAAGAAGGTGTCGAGGTCGAGGCAGCAGGTACGGGGAGCAGGTACGCCGGCCATGGGCTCCACACTGAACACCCGTACAGTACATCCTCGTGGCGCCGGACACCAGCGCGATGGTCAGCCGAGGGCCACCAGTGCCTCATCCTCGCCGGCGACGCCATCCAGACCAAAGGCCTCTCGGAGTGAGGCATCCATGAGGTGGGTCGGCCGCACGTTGCGCATGGCCGCAAACAGGTTGCCCGGCACCTTGGGGTTCTCGGCCGCGAGGCCGGCGATGAGGGTCTTGACCTTCTTGCGGTGGAGGTGCTCCTGGCTCCCGCAGAGATCGCACGGGATCACCGGGAAGGCCTGCTCCTCGGAGAACGCGATGAGATCGGCCTCGGAGACGTAGGCCAGGGGCCGGATCACCACGTTGCGCCCGTCGTCGCTGCGCAGGCGCGGCGGCATGCTCTTGAGCTGGCCTGCGTACAGCATGTTGAGCATCAGCGTCTCGATCATGTCGTCGCGGTGGTGGCCGAGCGCGATCTTGGTGCAGCCCATCTCGACAGCGGCGTTGTAGAGGATCCCGCGACGCATCCTGGAGCAGAGCGAACAGTAGGTCTTTCCCTCGGGAATGTGCTTCTTGACGATGGTGTAGGTGTCCTGGCTGAGCATTCGGTGAGGCACACCGATCTTCTCGAAGTGATCGACGAGGACCTGGGCAGGGAAGCCTGGGTGGCCCTGGTCGAGGTTGACCGCGACGACATCGAAATCGAAGGGCACCTTGCGCTGCAGCAGTCCCAGCAGGTGGAGCATGGCGTAGCTGTCCTTGCCACCGCTGATGGCCGCCATGACACGGTCTCCGGGCTCCACGAGCCGGAAGTCGAGGCTCGCCTGTCGCACCTGGCGGAGCAGGCGATGCTCGAGGCGGGTGAGCTGGGGCATGGCGGACTCCACGAGAGTCGGGCTCGGTAATCCGATGTCCCACCCCAGGCCCACCTCCCTGCACCCTGCGGGCCCGTGGTTCGAGGGCCCTCTGTCGAAACTGGAGACGACGATGTCGGGCAGCCACCGAGTCGCGCATCACACCTCTCACCCTTCCTACGTAGAGGACGGTTAGGCCGACCAGCCTCGGAGCCGCCATGCACGCCATCGAGATCGACACCCTTCACAAGTCCTACGGACGCCACACCGCCCTTCGCGGCATCAGCTTCACCGTCGATGAGGGCGAAGTGGTGGGCTTCCTCGGACCCAACGGCGCTGGCAAGTCCACCGCCATGAAGGTGCTCACCGGGTATCTCTCGCCCAGCGCTGGAACCGCCCGGGTGCGCGGCAAGGACGTGGTCGAAGATCCGATCAGCGCCCAGCGGGAGATCGGCTACCTCCCCGAGAACGCCCCCATCTACCCGGACATGCGAGTCCGCGACTTCCTGGCCTACGTCGCACGCATCCGCGGTCTCGGCAAAGCCAGCCGGGCCACAGCCATCGAGAAGGTGGCCGACCAGTGTGGGATCACCCACCGCCTCGGCCAGCAGGTGGGCGCGCTGTCCAAGGGCTACCGCCAGCGCGTCGGCCTCGCCCAGGCCCTGGTCCACAGCCCTCGAATCCTCATCCTCGACGAGCCCACCACCGGCCTCGACCCCAACCAGATCGTCGAGATCCGCAACCTGATCCGCGACATCGGCCGACACAAGACGGTGGTCTTGAGCACCCACATCCTGAGTGAAGTCCAGGCCACCTGCGATCGGGTGATCATCATCAACCGCGGCGAGCTGGTGGCCGACGGCGCCACAGACGAGGTCACCACACGAACCCAGGG
Organism: Deltaproteobacteria bacterium; assembly: GCA_016845285.1. Taxonomy (GTDB): domain Bacteria; phylum Myxococcota_A; class UBA796; order UBA796; family UBA2385; genus BH17. Next base: position 2,056 of record JAERSX010000273.1, read on the forward strand.
CGGCCAGCTGCTCAACGTCGTCTTCGGCGCCGGCACCGTGGCCCCCCAGCGCGCCGCACTCGAGGCTCGCCTCGGTGACCTCGAGGGTGTCGAGCGCGTCCGGCCCCAGGAAGCCTCCTCTGCGTCGGACTACGCCTACGAGATCCTGGCGAGTCGAGACCTGCGAGCAGAGCTCTTCCATCTGGCTGTGGCCCAGGGGCTCATCCTGCTGGAGCTGGCCCCCGAGAAGAGCAACCTCGAAGAGGTGTTCCGGCGGCTCACCCAGGCCTGAGCGGCACCAGCGCACCCGAGCGCGCCAGTCCCGTCAGCTCCCGAAGGTGAGCAGCGCCCCGAGGACCACCAGAGCGACCACCAGAGCGACCACCATGAGAATCAGGGGGCTCTTCTTCTTGTGGGCACGTGGCACGTCCACGGCAACCCGGCTCTCCACCCGCCCCCGTTCCGATGGCGACACACTCTGCCATCCGCTGATGCGGCGCTCGCCATGGGGCTCGCCCGGCAGGAGCCGCCCCACCAGCACGAGGACCTCGCGCAGCGCGTCGTGGTCGCCCAGCTGTTGGAAGGTGGAGCTGCCCGGCGCACGCACGCGCTCAGACCCACGCAGGCGGCCGGTGTAGATCATCTCTCGGAGGTGGAGGAGGGCGAAAGGCCCCTCCACGACGTCGCCCTGGGCACGCTGCAGCTCGAATTCGTAGGCGGGGGCACCGTGTGCGGGAGCATCTGCTACGGGGGCAGCGCTCTCGGGCTCTTGCCTCCATCCATGCCCACATCGGGTGCAGAGGGACTCTTCCCCCGGAGCCACCAGCGTTCGTCCACCACAATTGGGGCATCGCTCGTACATGATGGGATGGTAGCCCGGCCAACCCGATGAGAGCGACCGGGGCGGATATGCTGCGCGCCCTGGAGGCAACCTGAGCCCGCAACCAGAGAGCAGCGAAAGACACTTCGTGGTGGGCACCGCCGGCCACATCGACCACGGCAAGACCTCGCTGGTGCGGGCGCTCACAGGCGTCGATCTAGACCGCCACCCCGAGGAGAAGGCCCGCGGCATCACCATCAGTCTGGGCTTCACACGCCTCGACCTGCCGAGCGGCGCGGAGCTCTCGTTCGTGGACGTGCCCGGTCACGAGAGACTGGTGCGCACCATGATCGCGGGCGCCAGCGGGCTCCACGCGGTGCTCTTCTGTGTGAGTGCCGTGGAAGGGGTCATGCCGCAGACCCGCGAGCACCTTGCGATCCTGGAGATCCTGGGAGTCAATCAGGGGGTCATCGCGCTGACCATGTGCGACCTCGTAGACGAGGAGATGCTCGAGCTCGCGACCCTCGACGTCGAGGAAACCATCGAGGGCACCTTCCTGGAGGGCGCCCCCATCCTGCCCACCTCGGCGGGACCCTCGCCCAGCGGTCTGGAGGAGCTCATCGACGCGCTCGACGCCCTGCAGCCCCAGACCACCGTGCGCGCCGGACCCTTTCGCCTCCCCGTCGATCGCGCCTTCGTCCAGCGAGGCTTCGGCACGGTCGTCACCGGCACCGCCCGCGCGGGCACCCTCTCGGACGGCGACGAGGTGGAGATCCTCCCGCTCGGGCTGCGCGCGCGCGTGCGCGGCATCCAAGTCCACGGCGAAGAGTCCGGACAGGCCGCTCCTGGGCGTCGGACGGCGCTCAACCTGGCGGGCGTGGAGCGCGACGATCTGGCACGCGGCATGGTGGTCGTCGCCCGAGGAAGCGTGGCTCCGGCCAGCATCCTCGACGTCCGACTCGACACGCTTCCGTCGACCCCCGCCCTCCCCCAGGACAGCCGCGTCCGCTTGCTCCTCGACACCGCGGAGGTCATGGCGGTGATCACCGTGCTGGATCGGCCGACCCTGGAGCCCAGCGCTTCGCAGCTGGTCCAGCTCCGGACCGAGTCGCCCATCGTCGCCCTGGAGGGCGACCGCTTCGTGGTGAGGCGTCAGTCTCCGGTGGAGACCCTGGGCGGTGGTGTGGTGCTCGATCCCCAGGCACCCAGGGTCCGCCAGCGCCATGCGGCCCGTGCAGCCGAAGAGCTCACCGCACTGGAAGGCGGCGACCGGGCCGTGCTCTTGCGGCGGGCCGGCGAGGGGGGGCTCTCCAGACGGGACGCCGAACGACGCGGAGTCCTCGGAGTAGGTCGCTGCCTCGGAGACCGCTGGCTGGACCCCGCGCGGGTGGCCAAGTGGGAAGACTTGCTGATCGCGCGACTGGGCGACTGGCACGCGGCCCACAACCTCGCCCCCGGCGCACCCAAGCGCGAGCTACACCGCGCCGAGCTGCCGCGAATGGCCGAGCGTGCCTTCGATCAGCTCCTCAGAGAGCTCGCCGAGGCCGGCCGCATCGTGCTGGAAGGCCCGCGCATGCGGCTCCCCCAGTTCACCGTACAGCCCACCCCCGAGCAGGCACGCACCTTGGCGCAGATCTCGGGGAGGGTCCGAAGCCTCGGCTTCGAGGGCCCACGTACCGCAGAGCTCCTGCGGGCCCACGCCCCCGAGGTCACCCACCTCGTCGACACGGGCGTGCTGGTGCGCGTGGCCGACAAGCTTCTCCACAGAGACAGGCTCGACGAGGTCGCCGCCAAGGTCCGGGGCTGGCTGTCGAGCCATCCCAGCATGTCGGCGCCCGAGTTCAAGGAGCTGTGCGGCCTCAGCCGGAAGCACGCGATCCCTCTGCTCGAGTGGCTCGATGCCAGCGAGATCACTCGGCGCGAAGGCGATCTCCGCGTGGCACGCTGAGCACATCAGCCCCTCGGCACAGCCGAGCTACCCACGCCCATCGGACACGGCCTCCACCTGCTCTGATACCCTGCGTCGACGTGAGGCCCATGCGCACCGGTTCCGTGCTCAGAACGCTACTCTTCTTGACGCTGGTCTGCGCGTCGAGCCTCTCGCCGGCCGTCTTCGAGGCACACGCCCAGTCAGCTGAGGCCACAGGGCAAACGGGCGTTGTGCGGATCCAGAGCCCGCGCCCCGGAAGCATGGTCTACATCGACAACGAGCTCGTCGGCGAAGCCCCCATCACCCGCTACCTCAGCGTGGGCGCCCACACGATCCGCGTGGCGGCAGACGGCTTCGACCCCGACGTGCGCAGGGTCGAGGTCATCGCCGACCGCACCATCGACGTCCATCCCCAGCTCATTGCCGGCAACGGCACCGTCGAGGTCCAGTGCTCTGTCCGCGGCGCCATGCTGGTGCTCAACGACCAGCGGACACTTCCGCTGCCCCTGCGCCTGAGCAACTTCGCCGATGGCGACTACCGCTACCGCATCGAGGCCGAAGGCTACGAGCCCGAACAGGGCACCTTCTCCTTCCGTCGCGGAAAGAACATTCTCATCGTCTCGAGGCTCAAGAGCAGTGAGGGGCTGGTCGAGGTCATCACCCGCCCCGAAGGCGCGCGGATCTGGTTCAACGGTGAGAGCGTGGGCACCTCCCCGCTCCAGCTCGAAGACGTGTCGCCCGGTGAGCACAAGATCAAGATCGAGCACCCTGGACACGCCTCCGTGTACCGGCTCCTCGACACCTCGGCCGGCGGCAAGGGCGTCGTCGAGCTGAAGCTGCGCAGCGAGGGCGCCGCCATCCAGATCCAGACCGGCCGCACCGACGCCACCGTCACCCTCGAAGGCATCGAGGTGGGCACGGGCGCCAACCTGCGCATCGATGCCCTGAACCGAGGTCGGTACACCCTGGTGGTCAGCGCCCCCGACCACGAGCCTGCAGAGGCACGCATCACGGTGCCAGCCAAGGGCAAGTTGGTCTGGAAGGCCAAGCTCAAGCCAGCAGGCAGCAAGGGCGGCTCGGACCTGAGCGAGGTCAAGCCCCTCTTCAACCGCTGGACCTTCTGGGCTGGCGTGGGAGGCGGAACGGTCGCGGCGGGCACGGCCGCCCTGGTCGTGCTCAAGGCCATCCAGCCCGAGCCCATCCCCGAAGGCGACCTGATCGTCACTCCTCCCTGAACCCTCCCCAGGCCCCCGCTCAGCGGGTACGCTGGTCTGTCCGCCACCGGAGCTCTGAATGCGCCGTCTCGCCCTCCTCGCCCTGCTGACCGGCTGCAGCGGTGTCGAGACGCGCACGGCGATCAAGATTGCGCTCACGGGAGACGCTGACGAGATCCGCGACAACGCCGATACACTCTGGCTGATCCTCGACCCCGAGGAGCACTACACCGCCTCCTCGGGCGAGGCCTACGCGGCCGGTGACTACGGCAGCAACAGCCGCCTGGCAGCCGTGGTGCTCGACGACGCCGACCC
>JAERSX010000274.1 GCA_016845285.1 Deltaproteobacteria bacterium
CCACCGTGAGCTACGAGGCGACCCCCGCGCTCCACCACGCCGCCGGCGGCGTGCACGGGGCCCACGTCTTCAAGCCCCTCGACGACGCCGCATTCTTCGCGGTGAACTCGATGGTGCCCGCCGTCTTCGTGCTCACCGCCCAGTTCTCCGTGCAGCTCTTCCGACCCGCCACCACCGGGGTGTTGCGGGCCGAGGGACGGGTCACCAAGCCAGGCCGCCAGACCTTCTTCGCCGAGTCGGTGCTGGTCGGGCCCGATGGAAAGGAGATCGCTCGCGGCCACGGCAGCTTCAGCCGCTCTCGGATCCTCCTCGCCCACACGCCAGGCTACGCAAACCCGCTCTCCGACTAGACCCGTGAAGCGATGCGGCCCCAACGCTCTGCACTGGACTCCGTTTTCGCCCGCAGCGTCCGATGAGGGGGATGGCCGTCAAAGGTGAGCTACGCTCGCGCGGTCTGTGCACGCAGGAGCCGTTGAATGGCACATGAGGGCGAGAGCCGCATCTTCCGAGCCTGGGCCTCGATCGTGCTCCGCCTCCGGCCCCTGTTCGGCCTGTTGCTGGTCAGCATCATGATCGGCGCGGTCTACCAGGTCAGCACCAAGCTCCGCCTCGAGACGTCTCCCGAATACTTCGCCCAGGGAAGCTCCGACGCCTACGAGACCCTCAACACCTTCCGCGACGACTTCGGCCGCGACGACATGTACCTGGTGCTCGTCGAAGGTGACGTCTTCACCACGCCCTTTCTCGACCAACTGCGCACCCTCCACGAGGAGCTCGAGGGACTCCAGGTGGAGTTCGAGGGAAGCCAGGACGAGGTGGCGCCGACCGCAGAGACGGAGACGACGACCGCAGCAGAGGACGACTGGGGCGAGGACGAGGACTGGGGAGACGACGACTGGGGTGAGGACGAGGGCTGGGACGACACCGAAGGCGGCAGCGTGATCGAAGAGGTCACCAGCCTCATCAACTACCGCCAGACGGAGTTCTCGGGAGGCGCCATCCAGGTGCGCGGCTTGCTGGACGATCCCCCCGCCGAGGCCGAGCTGACCGCCCTGCGCGCCAAGGTCCTGGCCGACAAGGGCATGGTCGGAAATGTCATCGGCGCCGAAGGGCGCCACGCAGTCCTGGCCGTGCGGTCCCAGGTCATGAGCGAAGACGAGAGCCGCGAGGTGCAGCGCACCCTCGAAGCGATGGTGGCCGCCCACAACACCCCGGGCTTCGAGATCGCCGTCACCGGCATGCCGGCTCTCGAGACCAACCTGAGCAGCACCCTGCTGAGCGACATGCGCCGCCTCGGCGCCGGCGCCTTCGCGCTGATGGGCATCGTGCTCTTCGTGCTCTTCCGCCACCCGGTGGGGGTCATCGCACCGCTCGTGGTCTCGGCCATGTCCATCGCCTGGACCCTGGCCGCCATGGCCACGGCGGGCGTGCCGGTCACGCTCATCAGCAACATCATCCCGGCCTTCCTCATCTGTGTCGGCCTCGGCGACTCCGTGCATGTGATCTCGGTCTACCGAGACCTCAAGACCGAGGGCATGAACAACCACGACGCCATCATCTCGGCCGTGGGCTCCACGGGCATGCCCGTGCTGTTCACCACGCTCACCACCATGGTGGGGCTGCTCTCGTTCCGCTTCGCGTCGACCCAGGGCATCCAGGAGATGGGCACAGCGGCTGCATTCGGCGTGTTCTGCGCGTTCGCCCTGAGCGTCACCCTCATCCCCCTGGCCTTGAGCGGACTGAAGGACTCGGCCATGAAGCGGCCGCCCGAGAAGGCCGACAACGACTTCGTCGACAAGATCCTCCAGCTCTGCACACAGCTCTCCGCCACCCGCGCTGGCCGAATCCGCGTGGGGGTAGGCGCCGTGATCGCCGTGATCATCGCAGCCATCGGCATCTCGAAGGTCAACGTCTACCACAACCCCCTGGACTGGCTGGCCGAGGACGATCCCGTCCGAACCTCGATGGAGACACTGGACGAGGAGATCGGCGGCGCCAGCAACTTCGTGGTCGTGGTCGAGAACGACAGCGAGCTGGGTGTGAAAGATCGGGAGCTACTCCTGGGCCTCGAGGCCCTCGATGCCCACGTACGTGGCTTCATCCACCCCCGGACCAACCAGACCCTGGTCAGCAGCACCATGAGCCTGGTCGACATCGTCAAGGAGACGAACCGCGCGCTCCACGAGGGCGACGAGGCCCACTACGCCCTGCCTGCCGATCAGCGCGGTGTCTCCGATGCCCTGCTGCTCTTCGAGAGCGCCGGCCCCGACGACCTGCGCCGCATCGCCACAGCCGACCTGCGCAAGACGCACCTCACCGCCCGCATCGACTGGATGGACGCCACCGCCTACCTGCCGCTGAAGGACCACATCGAGGAGGGCGTGGCCACGCTCCTGCCCAAGGGCAGCACGGTCACGGCCAAGCCCACCGGCACGGTCTACTCGCTGGTGACCGTCGTGGGCGCGCTCATCGGCGACATGCTGCTCAGCTTCAGTGTGGCCGCGGGCATCATCGTGCTGATGATGGTGTTCTTGCTACGTCGGCCCTCGCTGGGGCTCATCGCCATGATCCCCAACCTGCTGCCGGTCGCCTTCATCCTCGCCTTCATGGGCTTCACGAACATCCCCATCGACCTCGCCACCCTGCTCATCGCCAGCATCGTCATCGGCATCGCTGTCGACGACACCATCCACTACATGCACCAGTACCGCGTGACTCACGACGCCACCGGCGACCGCGAGCGCAGCCTCCAGCAGGCCCTCGACCACGCCGGACGTGCCATCGTCAGCACCAGCTTGATCCTCTCGTTGGGCTTCAGCGTGTACCTGGCCTCGTCGATGGCCAACATCCAGCGCTTCGGCTTGCTGGTGGCTCTGGCCTGCGGCTTCGCCCTCTTCACCAACCTCATCCTGGTGCCGGCCCTCCTGCGCACCCTTCATGGAGACGACCGTGCGACTGCGTGATCTCCTCGTGTCCTTCGGCCTGATGTGGCCTGCCAATGCCCTCGCCATCGACCCCGGCGAGACCGATCCTGCAGCCATCATGGCTGCGGTCGAGAACCGCGACGCAGGCGACAAGCAGGTGGCCCGGCTCCAGATCACCATCAAGGACAAGGCCGGCCGCGAACGCACCCGGGTGGTGCAGAGCCGCACCCTCGACTTCGAGGGTGGCACGCGGCAGCTCATCATCTTCGAGTCACCCGCCGACGTGCGCAACGCCGGCCTGCTGAGCGTCGACTTCGAGGACGGCAGCAAGAGCGACGACCAGTGGCTGTGGCTGCCGAGCCTGAACAAGACCACCCGCATCAGCTCGAACGACAAGTCCGGCTCCTTCATGGGCACCGACATGTCGTACTCGGACATGACCAAGAAGGACCCGAGCGCCTACGCCTACACCATGGTGGACGCCAACGCCGAGGTGGGCGGAGAGGCCTGCTGGCTCATCGAGGCAAAGCCCATCACCGACAAGGAGAAGTCGGAGACCGGGTACATGAAGACGCACATGTGGGTGAGCAAGGACAAGCTCCTGGCCGTGCAGAGCAAGGCCTGGGTCATCGCGGGCAAGAGGCTCAAGTACACCAAGATGACCGACATCAAGCAGGTCGATGGGATCTGGATCCCCCACAAGCTGACGGTGCGCACCACCCGCGACGGCCAGCTCGAGAGTCAGTCCATCCTGCACTTCACAGACCTGAAGCTGAACCAGGAAGACGTGGTCGAGGCCGACTTCTCCGAGCAGCGGCTGCGGCGGGGCCTCTGAATGCTTCCCCTGTTCGTCCTGCTCGTGGGCGTCGGCCTGGCCGACGAGGACAGCTCCGACGAGGGCGGCGGGGACGACGACTGGGGAGAGGACGACGACGACGCCGGCTGGGGTGACGAGGGCGACGAGGCCGGCTTCGGCGACGACGACGCGCCTCCACCCGAGGTGAAGAAGGCACAGTGGTGGCGCCTGGGCGGCACCGTCCAGACCGACGAGGCCTGGTGGCTCAACGAGCGGGAAGGACCGGCCCTGGCGCGCGCCAGGCAGACCCTCGACCTCGAGCTCAGCGCATCGCGTGGGCCGTGGCGCGCCATGATCGAGGGCCACGGCGAGGTCGACCTGGCCATCCTGGGCCAGGAGCAGTGGGACGACCCCACCCGAGAAGCCCACGGGCTGCTGCTGCAGCCGCGGCAGGTCTGGATGTCCTTCGCTGCGGGGCCGCTGGAGACCACCGTCGGGCGCCAGGTGGTGGCCTGGGGCGAGGGGCGGCTGGTGAGCGTGGTCGACGTCGCAAACCCCAAGGACATGCGCGATCCCGGCATGGTCGACCTCGAAGACCTGCGCCTGCCGGTGACCATGGCGCGTGCCAGCCTGAGCGTGCCCGCCGGCGCCACCGGCTCGCACACCTTCGAGCTGGCCAGCATCCTCGAGTCGAGCTTCGGCATGCGCAGCCCACCGCTGGGGCCCTACGGCAGCCTGCCAGGCCTCATCGAGAGCGGCGGACTTCCGCCCGACATGGCCGCGCTCATCGACATGGACGAGGTCTTCAGCTCGCTGGACGTGGACTACCGCCACCTGCAAGACCGCTGGGACCCCGCCCACACCGGCACGCTCGGACGCTGGACCTGGCGCGGCAGCGGCGTGGACCTCTCGCTCATGGGCGCCAGCGTGCTCGATCCCCAGGGCGTCTTCGTGTTGCCCGAGCTCACCGAGATCCTGGCGGCGAGCAACGAAGGGGGCGCGCTCACCATCGACATCGACCATCGCCGCATGACCATGGTGGGCCACAGCGGTGTGGCCCAGACCCCCGGGGCCCTGGTTCGCTGGGAGGTGGCCTACAAGCCCGACATGCCCGTGAACGTCGGACAGATCATCGACACGAGCACGCTGATCCCAGCCCTCGATCTGCGCATCGACGAGACCGCGCTGGTGCAGGGCGTCGTGGGCCTGAGCTGGTCGGGCTGGGGCGGCGCCACCCTGGACATCGACCTGTCGAAGGGCTTCCTGATCGATCCGCCAGCCGATCTGATCTTCCCGATCGACGCGCCCCAGTGGGGACTGCGCGCGGCCAAGCCCCTGCTTCGTGAGCGCCTCATGCTCGACGCCAGCGTGCTCAGCTGGGGCTGGTTCGGCGACTACGGAGCCTTGGCACGGGTGGGGGCGAGCTACGAGATCGCCAATGCCCTGTACGCCAGCGCCGGGGCCATCGCGTACTGGCCGGGCAGCGAGCGTGGCCCCCTGATGGGCTTCGACCAGCACGACCGTGTGTTCACCGGCCTGCGCTGGGACTTCTGAGGGGCCCTGTGCAGGCCAGACTCGACGGCTGGCTGCACGCATTCCTCAAGGTCCCATTGTCGCTACCGATGGGGTGACTGTGCGGTGAGGCTGCAGCGGGAGCATGCTCCCCGAGCCCGGCCGCCTCTGACTTCAGGGAGCACGCCATGGCCGTGATGGACCCACAATTTCCGCCTCAGACCGCCACGCACACCGTGCGAGCACTGCCCAAGACCCTGCCCCTGCGCATCGCCGGAACGGGCCACTTCCTGCCCCCTCGGGTGCAGACCTCGGCCGAGCTGGCTCGGGTGGTGGGGCGCAGCGAGGAATGGATCACCCGTCGCTCCGGCGTCGTCTCCCGCCACCTGGCCGACCGACCGGTCGAAGAGATGGCCGCCGAGGCTGCGCGTCAGGCCCTGGGAGACGGGCCCGCTCCAGATCTGATCCTGAACGCATCGCTGACGCCACGGCAGCTGATCCCCGACACCTCGGTCTTCGTCCAGCGGGCGCTCGGGCTGAGCGGGATCCCGTCGTACTCGGTGCATGCGACCTGTCTGAGCTTCCTGGTGGCCCTGCATCAGGCGACGATGGCGGTAGCCGCCGGAGCCGCGCAGCGGGTGTTGGTGGTGAGCAGCGAGGCCGGCTCGTATAGCCGTGACTACAGCGAGCCCGAGAGTGCTGTGCTCATCGGAGATGCGGCTGCCGCCGCCGTGGTCGAGGCAGCCGCACCAGGCGCTGAGGCTGGCCCTCCGAGCGCAATGCTGGCCTGGCGTATGCAGACCTTCCCGGAGGCCGCTGAGCTCGCCCAGCTGCCCGGCAGCGGGGTGCGACACCACCCCAACGATCCGTCCACAGAGCGAAAGCAGAACCTGTTCCACATGAACGGGCCGCGCATCTACCGCTTCGCCCGTACCCGCATCGGCCCCTTCCTCGACGATCTGCTGGACGCCGCACAGCTCACGCGGTCCGACATCGACGTCGTCGTGCCCCACCAGGCATCCGGCCCGGGCCTGGCCTCCCTGCAGCGGCTGGGCTTCCCCAAGCACAAGGTGGTCGACATCATCGCCAACACCGGCAATTGCATCGCGGCGAGCATCCCGCTGGCGCTGTCTGTGGCCCACGCAGAGGGGCGGATCGCACGCGGCGACCGGGTGCTGCTCGTGGGAACGGGCGCCGGGCTCAGCCTGGCCGGCATGGTGATCCGCTTCTGAGGCGGAAGGGTGCCCCTGGAT
>JAERSX010000275.1 GCA_016845285.1 Deltaproteobacteria bacterium
GATCACGATCGGCATCGTCGGCGAAGCGGTAGTGGAGGTTGCGGTGGCCCTGGAGCAGGTCGGGGAGCTTCTTCCAGAGCTCACCGATGTCGAAGGCCTCGTCTGCACCGTAGTCGTTCTTGGCTCCCACGGGCCCCGGGCGACGGCCGGTCCAGACCTCACGCTCCTTGTTCTTTGGCTGCACGAACATGATGAAGGGCTGCTCGGCGCCCGGCCGGAAGAGCAGAGCCGCATCGGGGCCTTCCCAGCCCGACAGGTACACCACATCGCTCTGCTGGCGGTAGCGGTACTCGGCGTCCCCGTTGCGGAGGTGGTGGGGTGCGGCGAAGAGCAACGCGGCGTCTTCTCCGAGCGCGCTCATGAAACGAGCACGGTTGTCTGCGAAGAGTGCGGCGTGTTCGAGGAGTCTCATGTGCGACCTCAGGGGCGACGAGCTGCTGCGGGTAGGCCGATTCAGTGCTATGAGACAGTGCTGTCCAGCATTGGATCCGCGGCGAGCACCGCGAATCTGGGGCGGGCATCAAGCCCACCACCCGGCGTACAGCCCATATCGCAAAGGTGTCCCTTTGAGCACGGCTCCCTCATCCGTCTTCAGTGGTCCAGTCGTCGTCGTCGGCGCCGGCGTGACCGGCCTGCTCAGCGCCCACCTCCTCGCGGAGGCTGGCGCCGAAGTCGTCGTCATCGAGAAGCTCGACCAGATCGGCGGACTCGCACGGTCCTTCATCTACGACGACGAGTGGGTCTTCGACTGCGGGCCCCACCGCTTCGACACGACCAACGCCAACGTCAAGGCCTACCTCGATCGCGTGCTCGAGGAGCACAGCACCTTCTTCCCGCGGAAGAGCGAGGTCTACTTCAAGGGCAGCTACTACGACTGGCCCATCAAGCCGCAGAACCTGGTGCAGCTGCCGCCAGGGCTGGCAGGCAAGGCCTTCGTGGACCTCGCGGTCAATGGCTACAAGGACTACCCGGAAGACAACTTCCAGACGTACATCCTGCGCCAATACGGCCCTACCCTCTACAAGCACTTCTTCGAGGGCTACAGCCTCAAGTTCCTGCAGATCCACCCCAAGGACACCCACTCCGACTGGGCAAAGGTGGGAATCAACCGCGCGATCATCGACGACAACGCGCAGATGCAGAACCTGACGCAGCTGCTCAAGAGCACCCTGCTCCAGTTCAACAAGGAAGCCCCCCGCTACCTGTACCCGAAGAAGGGCATGTACCAGGCCTGGGACCAGGTCGCCGACCTGCTGAAGGCCAAGGGCGGCCGCATCATCACCGGCACCGGCGCCCGCGTCGAAGCCACCAACGGCAAGATCACCGGAGTGTGGGCCGGCGACGAGAAGTTCACCCCCTCCCGCGTCATCTGGACCGCCCCCATCACCCTCGCCTGTGACCAGCTCGGGCTGGACAAGCCAGACCTCACCTACCTGGGCCTGCTGCTCTACAACGTCATGGTGCGCGAGGAGGCCCCCCGCGACTACCAGTGGTGCTACTACGGCGCCCGCGACCTGCTCATCAACCGCGTGAGCACACCCAAGTTCTTCAGCCCCGAGACCTCTCCCCCCGGAACCGCCGGCTACTGCTGCGAGGTCACCTGCATGAAGGGCGACAGCCGCTGGCAGCATGCCGAGCGCCTGAGCGACTGGGTCATCGATGACCTGGCGCGCGTCGGGATGATCCGCGACCGCCGCAACGTGGTCGACGTCCGCGTCGAGCGGCTGCCGAACAGCTACCCCGTCTACCGGGTGGACTACCCAGGCGAGCTCGACAAGGCGCGCAAGGGGCTGAGCCAGTTCAGCAACCTCCACCTCGCCGGACGGACCGGGCTGTTCTGGTACAACAACATGGACCACTCCATGGAGAACGCCATGCAGCTGGTCAAGCGACTGCTTCGAGAGGCGGGGCGCGCAGACGTGGCCGAGGAATCGTTGGCAGCCGGAACAGCAGCCTGAAGCCACCCCTCCCCACTGTCTACATCGGTCTCGCGCTGCTCCTCGCATGCGGATGCCGCCCAGATGGCCCTGGGACCGCCGCCGACTCAGGGCGCACAGGTGACGACGGACCACCCGTCACCGAGACAGATGAAGAGGATCCGTACTTCGGCACCATCGAGGTCTACGCGAGTGCAGCGCCCTCGTTCCATCGGGTGATCTGGGAGCACGAGCTGGACGCCGAGGTGACCGCCCTGGTCGAGATCGACGACGGCGAGTGGCTCCGCTACCCCCAACATACCGACCCAGATGGCCGAGCCTACGTCCCCATCGTCGGCGTGCCCTTCGATCATCCGGTCAGCGTGCGACTCGAAACCCAGGACGACGGCGAGATCATCCAGAGCGAGGTCCTGGAGTACCAGACAGGGACTCAGTCGTTGTTCATGCCGGATCTGGAGCTGACGGGCGACCCTGCCGACGCGGTCGGCTTCGTCTTCACCTCGATCGTCCAGGCGGATGGGACCCTCCTCACCATCATCGACGCACACGGCCGCGCGGTGTGGGCCACCGAGACCGATGAGCTCGTGGTTCGCCTCGAGCGCGACCCCAGCGGCCTCGGGGTGATCGCGAACACCACCATAGACAGCATCGACGAGCCCGCTCGAATCCTGTACTTCGACTGGGAGGGCAACCTTCGCGACGAGGTCGAGGTTCTCGACGCCCACACCGACTTTGCGACGACGGAGGACGGCACCCTCTTTCTCCCGAGGTGGGAGATGCGCACCCTCGGGGAGGGCACCGATGCTCGGACGGTGGTCGGAGACACCGTGGTGGCCGTCAGTCCAGACGGCGAGGAACGCACGATCTGGAGCGCGTGGGAAGAGTGGGACTTCCCCGAGGAGGTGGAGTTCTCCAACGGCTTCTACCTGGACGATGCCGGGGTGGAGGACTGGACCCACCTCAACCACATCGCCTACGACCCCGAGCGCGACGAAGTGTTGCTCAGCTTCGCCCACCTCGACCTGGTTG
>JAERSX010000276.1 GCA_016845285.1 Deltaproteobacteria bacterium
ACCATCAGTAGGGCGAGGGCGTGCATCAGGCTCCAGGGTCAGAGGCTGCCATGCCGCGGTCGAGGGGCCAGCCGGTGGCAGGGCTCCCCGCGAGCTCCGACCTGGGTGCGGCTCAGGTTAGGCGTCGCCCAGGAGAGCGAGCAGTGGTACCGCAAGAGAGCCTGTCCGGCCTCGTCTTGGTCGTCGACGACGAGGCCGACATCGTCGACAATCTGGTCTACAACCTGCGCAAGGCCGGCCACAGCACCCGGTCGGCCGAGACGGGGGAGGCCGCTCTCGCCGCTGCTCGCCTGACGCCCGTACCCGACCTCGTCCTCCTCGATCTCATGCTGCCCGACATGTCGGGGCTCGAGGTCTGTCGCCGCCTCAAGGGCGACCCCCACACGGCCACCGTGCCGGTGGTCATGCTCACGGCCAGAGGCAGCGAGTATGACCGCGTGAGCGGCTTCGAGGCGGGGGCCGACGACTACGTGGTGAAGCCCTTCAGTACCCGCGAGCTCCTGCTCCGGGTCCAGGCCCGGCTCCGCGCCCGGCCCGTTGCAGTGGAGGACGAGGAGGTCCTGGTTCACGGGGATATCTCCCTCCACCCCGCGGCGTTCCGCGTCCGCGTGGAGGCGACGGAGGTGGAGCTCACGGCCCTCGAATTCAAGCTGCTGGCCTACCTCATGAGGAAGCCGGGGCGGGTTCGCTCGCGGGCCAAGCTCATCGACAAGGTCTGGGAGGTGGTGGTGGAGGAGCGCACCGTCGACGCCACCGTGAAGCGACTGCGCCAGAAGCTGGGCTCTGCTGGCTCGGACATCGAGACCATCCGTGGCGTGGGCTACCGGCTGCGGGACGAGGTCGGAGCGCTGCGGTCGTGACGCCCCTGGTCACCGTCATCGCCCTGCTGCTGGTGGCGGGGCTGGCCGTGGGCGCGATGACGCTGCTGGAGTCTCGGAGACGTGTCAGGCGTGGCGCCCGCATGCGTGCGGTGCTGGCCGGTGCTCCGTCCGAGGTGGAGGTCGATCCCGACAGCCCCGAGGGCTTGTTGGCCGGTGCGCTGGCGGCCCACAGCACAGAGCTGACCGCGGTCGAGTCAGCCATGGCGCTCCAGGAGGATCGCCTCCGGATGGTGATGGAACACCTCGGCGCGGGGCTCGTCGAGCTCGACGCAAAGGGGCAGATCGAGTGGATGGACTCGTCTGCGGCCCAGATGCTGGGGCTTCCCTTGGCGGCCGTGGGTCGCCCCCTCGGCGAGCTGGTGCCCGAGCTTCGCGATCGACAGGGGGAGGGCGTGTCCTCCGAGCTGGTGCTCGAGGGCCCGCCGTTCCGGATCCTCGAGGTCCGCCTGGTGCCACGGGGGGCTGGCAAGGCGGTGGTGCTTCGAGACGTCACCGAGCTTCGGCGCCTCGAGAGGGTGCGCCGGGACTTCGTGGCCAACGTGTCCCACGAGCTGCGCACGCCCATCAGCGTCATCCGGGCCAACGCTGAGACCCTCACGGACGGTGCGCTCCAGGATCCGGTGGCGGGGCCTCGGTTCCTCGGTGGCATCGAGCGGCACGCCGAGCGTCTGTCGGTCCTCGTGGCAGACCTCCTCGACCTCTCGCGCATCGAGGCGGGCCGCGTGGAGCTCGAGCTGGTGTCCGTGCCGGTCGAGGAGGCGCTGGCTCGTGGCGCGGAGAGTGTCCATCCGAGGGCGGGGGAGCGTGGCGTGCAGGTCGCGTGGGACGTGCCGGCGGGGCTGGCGGTCCGGGCCGACGTGATGGCCCTCGACCAGGTGCTCGTCAACCTCCTCGACAACGCTGTGAAGTACGCCACTGTCGAGGGTGGCGTGCGTGCCTCCGCCCGTTCTGTGGGTACGCGGGTGCGCATCGAGGTCCAAGATGACGGTCCGGGCGTGGCCTCACACCAGCGCGCACGGCTCTTCGAGCGCTTCTACCGTGTCGACGACGGGCGCTCGCGGCAGCTGGGTGGCACCGGGCTGGGCCTGGCCATCGTGAAGAACCTGGTGGGGGCCATGGGGGGCACGGTCGGGCTGGATCCCGCGGTGCCACATGGCGCCATCTTCTGGGTGGAGCTGCCGGAGGTCGGCTGAGGGGAGAGACGGCTGCTCCCAGCGAGATCGACTGTCTGTCTTGGTGCGGCGACCCTGGCAGGGGATGATCCGTTCGACCCAGATTGGGAGAATCCATGGCAACCGCCCCCTGGAGCCGCGGCCTCGTCGTCGCTCTGCTCGCTTCCACCTCCCAGCTCCTCTCCGCGCCGGCCTTCGCCAACGACGACGCCGTCAAGGTGAGCGGGAAGATGTGGGTGAGCTACAGCCTCGATCTCACGGACTCCGAGGCCATGGCCAACGAGTTCGATGTCGATCGGGCGTACCTCACGGTCAAGAAGAACATCGGTGACAAGGTCACGACGCGGCTCACCCTCGATGTGGGCAGAGACAAGGACCAGACCACCAGCTTCGTCGACTCCATGGGCACGGAGGTAGAGCTCGACACGCCGCAAGATCCCCGCCTGCACGCCTTCGTCAAGTACGCGTACGTGGGCTGGAAGGCCTCGGAGGAAGTCGAGCTCCGCCTCGGCTCGGCCCAGACCCCGTATGTCAGCTTCGCGGGGAAGATCTGGGGACATCGCTTCCTGTCCAAGGTGTTCATCGCCTCGGTGGGCCTGCAGGGCGGCGCAGACCTCGGTGTCCACGCTCTGGGCGACCATGCCGAGGGTCAGGTGAGCTGGCAGGCCGCGATCATGAACGGCGGTGGCCACAAGAAGGCCGAGGACGACCTGGCCAAGCGGGCCCAGCTCCGCGTCACCATCGACCCCCTGGCAGACGGTGGCAGTCGGCTGCCCATCACCCTGTACGGTGGCACCGAGGTGGGCGGCCCCGACGATCCCCAGTCCTTCGGCCTGGGCTCGGTGGGCTTCAAGTCCGACATGGTGGCGGTCCTCGTCGACTACCTGATGGTCTTCGAGTCCGGCTCCACCGGCCAGGGTGTGGGCCTCGCGCTGGTGCCGTCCATCCCAGACATCGTCGACATCCCCGTGCGCGTGGACTGGTACGACCCCAACACCGACACCGACGGAGACAGCGCCTCGCGGGTGCTGGCTGGCCTGAGCCGCACCGTGGCCAAGAAGGTGCGCGTGGCGGGTGTCTACGAGCGGACCACCCCCGAAGACGCACCCGACCTCGTCGAGCACGGTGTCGTCGCCCGTGTCGAGGCGGGCTTCTGAGCGCGAGCTCTCAGCTGCTGGAGAAGGCGCCCGTTCCGGTCGATGTCGCCGGCGTCTCCTCTCGTGTCGTGAGTCAGGCAAGACTCACGACATGATCATCGCCTTGTCATGGTGGTGCCACATTCGCGCGTGAAGTTCCTGACCATCAACGTCGGGAGATCTTCATGGTTCGCGCTCTCTGCATGTTCGGCCTCATGACGCTGTCGGCGGCTCCGTCTCTCGCCCTCGCCGGCGACGATTCGCCGGTGAAGGTGAGCGGGAAGATCTGGACCAGCTACGGCGTGGACCTGACCGACCCGGACGCCCTGGCCAACGAGTTCGACGTCGACCGGGCCTACCTGACGGCCAAGAAGAAGATCGGCGACGACATCAGCACCCGCGTCACCCTCGACGTGGGCCGCATGAAGGACCAGACGACGAGCTTCGTCGACAGCGCCGGCACCGAGGTCGAGGTCGAGGTTCCGCAGGATCCCCGGCTCCAGGCCTGGCTCAAGTACGCCTACGTCGGCTGGAAGGCCACCGACGACATCGAGCTGCGCCTCGGCGCCGCCGGAACCCCCTACGTGGGCTTCGCCGAGAAGATCTGGGGCCACCGCTACATGTCCAAGGTCTTCGTGGACAGCGTGGGCATCCAGGGCAGCTCCGACATCGGTCTTCATGGCCTGGGCAAGCACGCCGACGGCAAGGTCGGCTGGGCGGCAGCGGTCATGAACGGTGGGGGCGTCAAGAGGGTCGAGGACGACCCGGCCAAGCGTGCCCAGCTCCGCGTCACCATCGACCCTCTCGCCGAAGAGGACCGCCGGCTGCCCATCACCATCTACGGCGGCACCGAGGTGGGCGGCCCCGACGACCCCATGTCCTTCGTGCTGGGCTCGGTCGGCTTCAAGTCTGACGCCATCACCTTCATGGGCGACTACGCCATGGTGATGCAGTCGGGGAACACCGGTCAGGGCGCTGGCCTGGCGCTCGTGCCCTCCATCCCCGACCTCGTCGAGATCCCCGTGCGGGTCGACTGGTTCGACCCGAGCACCGACCTCGAGGGCGACAGCGCCACGCGGGTGTTGGCCGGCTTGAGCCGCAAGGTGGTCAAGAAGGTCCGGATCGCCGGCATGTACGAGATCACCACCTTCGAAGCGGACGGCGTCGATCCCGAGCATGGGGTCGTCGTCCGCGCCGAGGCCGGCTTCTGAGTCGGCGCCCCTCACCCACGGAGGACGTGCCCATGTGGTGCGCACCCGACTGTTGCGACCCCGCTCGCGTTCCCGACACCCATCCCGATCGCCGCCGTCTCCGCCGCATGCTGCGGCGCGCCCAGAGAGCCGAAGACATCACCGAGATGCTCGACCTCTGCGCCGAAGTCGACCGGGCCATCCGCACTCCCTGACATCTTCACTCCTGGAGCTTCCATGACTCCCCGCACCTTCGCCCTCGTCGCGTTGACCCTCGCCGCCTGCAGCCGTCCCGATCCCAACGCTGACGGCCCCACCACCACCGCCAGCGGCCGCACCGTCATCCAGAACAAGGGCTCCGACACCCTGGTCAACGTGGCCCAGGCCTGGGCCGAGTCCTACGCCGAGGTCGAGCCCAACGTGGCCATCGCCGTGACCGGCGGCGGCTCGGGCACCGGCATCAGCTCGATGATCAACGGCACCGTCGACATCGCCAACGCCAGCCGCAAGATGAAGGACAAGGAGATCGCCTCGGCGAAGGACAACGGCATCGACCCTGTCGAGCACATCGTCGGTCACGACGCCCTCGCCATCTTCCTCCACCCCGACAACCCGATGACCGAGATCAGCATCTCCCAGCTGGCCGCCGTCTACGGCGAGGGCGGCGAGATCGAGACCTGGAGCCAGCTCGGGGTCACCGTGCCCGGCTGCGACTCCGACGAGGTCATCCGCGTCAGCCGCCAGAACAACTCCGGCACCTACGCCTACTTCAAGAAGGCGGTGCTCGGAAAGACGGTCGAGTACAAGCTCGGCTCCCGCGACATGCACGGCAGCAAGGACGTCGTCGACCTCGTGGCCCACACGCCCTGCGCCATCGGCTACTCCGGCCTGGCCTACGCCAACGACCACGTGGCCACGCCCTGTGTGAAGGCCACCGACGACGGCGCCTGCGTGGCCCCCGAGGTCGCCACGGCCAGCGACGGCACCTACCCCATCGCCCGTCCGCTGCTCATGTACACGGCCGGCGAGCCCCAGGGCGCGGTCAAGACCTACATGGACTGGATCCAGAGCGACACCGGCCAGTGCATCATCCTGGACAAGGGCTACGCGCCGGTCCGCAACGTCACCTGCGGCTGAGCCATGAAGCGCTACGAAGCCCGGCTCCAGGCCGATCTCTCCAGCCTGCGCGCGCGCGTCGCCGGCGTGGCCCGCGCCGTGCGCCTCGCCGTCGACGAGTCGGTGCGCGGCCTCATCACAGGCGACCACGACCGCCTGTACCGGGTGGTCCTCGACGACCTGCCCATCAACCGCGAGGTCCGCTCCATCGACGCCGCCTGCCACGCCTTCGTCGCCCGACACCTGCCCTCCGCGGGGCCCCTCCGCTTCGTCTCCTCGGTGCTGCGCCTCAACATCGCGCTGGAGCGAATCGGCGACTACGCCGTGACCATCGGACGCATCGGGGTGCGCCTCCATGGCCCCTTGAGCTCCGAGGTCGCCGCCGACGTCCGGGTGCTCGCCGATCAGGCCAGCCGCATGCTCGAGCTCGCCGCCCGCGCCTTCGTCGAGGAGGACGCCGCCCTGGCCCGCGAGACCAAGGGCCTGGCCAAGAAGGTCGACATCACCCACGACGCCCTCTTCAAGGGCCTCATGGAGGCGGAGCCCCCCATGCCGCTCTCCGAGGTGCTGTCGCTGATGACCATCTTCCACCAGCTGGAGCGGGTCAGCGACCAGGCCAAGAACATCTGCGAAGAGGCGGTGTTCACGACGACGGGCGAGACCAAGATCCCGAAGGTCTACAAGGTGCTCTTCGTGGACGGCGGCGGCGGGTGCAGCAGCCTGGCCGGCGCCCTGGCCCAGCGGGCCTTCCCCAACAGCGGCGCCTTCTCCTCGGCCACCGTGGGCGAGGCCAGCCTCAGCCCGGCGGTGTCCGAGACTGCCGAGGCCCTCGGCCTCGACCTCGAGGCGCCGCATGTGCTGGGCGGGCTGCGCGAGTCGCCGGCCGAGTACCACGTGGTCGTCGCCCTCGGCGAGGGCGTGGACCTGCCCCGCATGCCTTTCCAGACGGCCCTGCAGCGCTGGGTCATCGACGAGGAGGACACCGCCAGCGCGGCCCGCGACCTCGGGGCACGGGTGGCCGATCTGATGGAGGTCCTCCGTGGTCCCGACGCAGACTGAGTCCCAGCCTGCAGCGGCGGCCTCCCTGGAGGAGGCGGACCGTCGCGACCTGGACTGGTGGATCGACAAGCTCGTCGAGGGCCTCGTGTTCATCGGCGGCATCTCGGCCATCGTCTTCATCACGGCCATCTTCGTGTTCATCACGAAGGAGGGTGTGGGCTTCCTCGGCTCGCGCTTCGACTTCTCGGAGTTCTTCTTCTCCCAGGCCTGGCGCCCGACCTCGGAGTCCAAGCCCACCTACGGCGCCCTGGCGCTGATCGCAGGAACCGCGAGCGTCACGGGCTTTGCGGTGCTCATGGCGGTGCCGTTCTCGCTCGGCGCGGCCATCTACATCGCCGAGTTCGCCCCCCCGAAGCAGCGGGAGATCCTCAAGGTCCTCGTCGAGCTGCTGGCGGCCATCCCCAGCGTGGTCTGGGGCTTCATCGGCCTGAGCATGATGAACCCGCTCATCATCGAGCTCTTCGACGTGCCCATCGGGCTGACCGTGCTCAACGCCGGGGTGATCCTGGGCCTGATGGCCGCGCCCATCATGACCACCATCGCCGAAGACGCGCTGAAGGCCGTGCCCGATTCCTATCGGGAGGGTGCCGAGGCCCTGGGCGCCACGCGCTGGCAGACCATCTTCCGCGTGACGCTGCCGGCGGCCCGCAACGGCCTCGTGGCCGCTGTGCTGCTCGGCGTCGGCCGGGGATTCGGCGAGACCATGGCCGTGCTCATGGCCTCGGGCCACTCCATCAACGTCCCCGACAGCGTCTTCGACTCCGTGCGCGCGCTCACGGCCACCATCGCCGCCGAGCTCGGCGAGACCGCCGTGGGCTCCGAGCACTACCAGGCGCTCTTCACGCTGGGGATCCTGCTCTTCGTCGTGACCTTCTTCATCAACCTCACCGCCGACCTCGTCGTGCGCGGCATCCGGAAGAGTTGATGTTCGAAGCCACCGCACGTGACCACCGCAACCAGCGGGTCCAGACGAGCATTCGGCTGGGCTTCCTCTCGATGACCCTGCTGCTGGCCGCACCCGTGCTCATCGTGCTCGGCGCGCTCGTCTACAAGGGCATGCCCATCATCTCGCTGGACTTCCTGCTGGGCGATCCCACCCACGGCATGACCCAGGGCGGCATCTTCCCGGCGCTGGTGGGCACCGTCTGCATCGTCGTCGTCGCGCTGATCGCCAGTGTGCCGGCCGGGGTGGCCGCCGCCGTCTACCTCAGCGAGTACGCCCCGGAGAACTGGCTCACCCGGGCCATCAACCTCGGCATCCTCAACCTGGCGGGCGTGCCGAGCATCGTGCACGCGCTCTTCGGCGTGGGCGCATTCGTGCTGTTCTTCGGGTTCGGGACCTCGATCCTGGCGGCGTCTCTGACGCTCGCGGTCATGACCCTGCCCGTCGTCATCGTGGCCACCAAGGAGTCGCTGCAGGCCGTGCCCATGGCCTTCCGCGAGGCCTGCTGGAACATGGGGGCGACGCGTTGGCAGACGATCCGCACGGTCGTGCTGCCCAACGCCGTGAGCGGCATCCTCACGGGCGTCATCCTCGAGGTGTCGCGCACGGCCGGTGAGACGGCGCCAATCATGTTCACGGGCGCGGCCTTCTTCCTGCCGTTCCTGCCCCAGAGCGTCTACGACCAGACCATGGCCATGTCGCTCCACCTCTTCGTGATCTCCACCCAGGTGCCCGATGTGCCCGAGGCCCTGCCCTACGGCGTGGCGCTCGTGCTCATCGGCATCGTGCTGGTCATGAACTCCATCAGCATCGCCTTCCGCATCTGGCTGCGGAATCGGAAGAAGTGGTGAGCGACACTCCCACCCAGGACCCGTTGCTCAGCGTTCGCGGGCTCGGCATCCGCTACGGCACCAAGCAGGTGCTCAGCGGCGTCGACTTCGAGGTCCAGCGCAACGAGATCTTCGGGGTCATCGGCCCGGCCAACGCCGGCAAGACCTCGATGCTGCGCGTGCTCAACCGCATGGACGCCTTCAACAAGAACATGCACGTGGACGGCGAGGTGCGGTTCCGCGGCAAGGACATCAAGTCCTGGCGCAACCTCTACGCCCTGCGGCGCCGCATCGGCGTGGTCTTCCCGCTGCCCGTCGGCCTGCCCATGAGCATCTACGACAACGTCGCCCTCTCGCCTCGGCTCCGGGGCATCAAGAAGAAGGCCCAGCTCGACGAGATCGTGGAGCGCTGCCTCACCCGGGCGGCGCTCTGGGACGAGGTCAAGGACCGCCAGAGCCAGCTCGGCAGCCTGCTCTCGGGCGGCCAGCAGCAGCGGCTGACCATCGCGCGTGCGCTGAGCCAGGACCCCGAGCTGCTCCTCCTCGACGAGTTCAGCATCGCGGTGGACCCGGTCACCACCATGAAGATCGAGGACGTGCTGCGCGAGCTCAAGAGTGAGCTCACCATCATCCTGGTCACCAACCTCGTGCAGCAGGCCCGGCGCCTGGCCGACCGCACCGCCTTCTTCTTGGGCGGCACCTGTGTGGAGGTGGGGGTCACCGAGGACCTCTTCACCGGCGAGGTCCAGGACCAGCGAACCCGCGACTACGTGGAGGGACGCTTTGGCTGAGCTCGCCATCCGAACCGAGCAGCTGAGCCTGTGGTACGGAACCTTCCAGGCGCTCTTCGACGTCGACTTCGACGTGAAGAAGGGCATCGTCACCAGCCTCATCGGCCCATCTGGCTGCGGCAAGTCGACGCTGTTGCGGAGCGTGAACCGCATCGTGGAGCGTGGCGGCACCGTGAAGACCACGGGCCGCATCGAGGTGCTGGGCCAGGACATCCACGCGCCCAACGTCGAGCTGGTGCAGCTCCGCAAGTCCGTGGGCATGGTCTTCCAGCGGCCCAACCCGCTTCCGCTCACCATCCGCGACAACGTGCTCTTCAGCACCCGCCTCCACCGCGACCGCCTGTCGCGGGCCGAGCAGGACGAGATCGTCGAGAAGGCACTGAGCACCGTGCTCCTCTGGGACGCGGTCAAGGACCGGCTGGACCATCCGGCGCGGGTCCTCTCCCTCGAGGAACAGCAGAAGCTCTGCATCGCCCGGTTGTTGCCCATCCAGCCCGCCGTGCTGCTCATGGACGAGCCCTGTTCGGCCCTCGATCCCACGGGCACCGAGGCCGTCGAAGAGCTCATCTGGACGCTGCGCGGCGACTACACCATCCTCATCGTGACCCACAACATGGCCCAGGCCCGCCGCGCGAGCGACGAGTGCGCGTTCATGTTGATGGGCAAGCTGGTCGAGCACACGCCCACCGACCAGATGTTCGTCACGCCGAAGCACCAGGAGACCGCGGACTACATCGAGGGACGGTACGGCTAGCCGCTGGGCGCCTGCTGCTAGCGGGTGAGCTGCTGGGTCGCCGGGAGCTCGGGGGTCGACTCCCGCTCGAGCTGCTCGGGTGAGATCGTGTACCAGTCCTCGAGGTAGGCGTAGCTGTCGGAGAACTCGGGTCGTGGTCCTCTGAGGCGTGCGTCCCATGCGCTCGCCGCCTTCACCCGCATGAGCACCAAGGTGGGCAGCTCCGTGGCGTGCTGTCGGGCCAGCGCGGCCATCGCGACGTCTCGGCGCTCGCGGTACAGCGACGTGCGCACCACCTCTGCCAGGGCCTGCTGACGGCTGGTCCAGGCGGGGCTGTAGGAGCGCCCCCAGTCGTTGTGGCCGCCCGACTCGAGGATCGCCCAGGCGTTGTCGAGCAGCTCCATCGGATCGCCGCTCTGTTGCAAGACCACCAGTCCCACCAGGCCGCCCTCACGGGCCAGCTGACGGCGCTCCTCGTAGGAGACCTTCTTCAGCTCCACCGTGGCCCCCGCGGCTCGCAGGCCATCGACCACCGTGGCGCACGCCAGGACGTCGGGCCCACCTGAGATGTCGCGACAGAACACAGGCAGGGGACGCTCGGGCCCGAACCGGGACAGCAGGGCGCGGGCAGCCTCGGGG
>JAERSX010000277.1 GCA_016845285.1 Deltaproteobacteria bacterium
GGCCTGTGGTCGGGGCATGCTCATCGAGGCGCGTCGCGTGGAGGTGGCCGTGCGGCGGGCGCTGGCCGAGAGTCCGGCGCACGACCCCGAGCTCGCCCGAGTGTTGGAAGGCAGCGCCCTGGCTGCCATGACTCGAGGCGACCGGGCCTGGAGAGGGGTGGCCGTGCGCTGCCTGGCCCTGGCCTTCGAACAGTGGAAGACGCTGGGGCGGGCCGAAGATCGCCAGCGCGTGGGTGCGCAGCTTCGCCTGCTGGCGGACGGCGGTGTGCCGGTCCCCTTCGGAGACCTCGATCTCATCGATCAGATCGGGGTGGGCAGCATGGGCGAGGTCTGGCGTGCCCGGCCGGTGTTGGGCGGCCCGCCGCTGGCGGTCAAGGTGCTCACCCACGACGCGGCCCAGCGCTCCAGCGCGCGAGGGGCCCTTGCCTGCGAAGTGCGCTCTGTGGCCCGGCTCACCCATCCCAACCTGGTCTCTGTCCACGACCACGGTCGGGTGAACGCCGCAGCGGACGCCATGACCAAGGGGCGCCTGGTGTCGGGAAGCCTCTACCTGGTCATGGACCTCGTCGAGGGCGGCTCGCTGAGGCGGTGGTGCGGCGCGCTTCCGTGGTCGGACTGTCGGGTGGTGCTCTCGCGACTGCTGCGGGGCCTCGCCCACGCCCACGCTCGGGGCGTCGTCCACCGCGACCTCAAGCCTGACAATGTGCTCGTCGTGCGGAGCGGCACCCGCCTCGTCGACGTGCGGCTCACCGACTTTGGCGTCGCGCATGCCATGGGTGAGGAGGAGGAGGTCCTCGTGGTGGGCACGCCGGCCTTCATGGCCCCCGAGCAGGTGAGCGCCGACGTCTCTCTGGTGGGCCCGTGGACCGATCTCTACGCGCTGGGCGGTCTCGGATGGGCGCTGGTCACAGGACAGCCGCCCTTCTCGGACAGCGACGTGGAGGAGCTGATGCGGCAGCAGGTGACGGCACCTCTGCCCGCCCTCCATCCTGTGGTGAAGGTGCCTCCGGGCTTCGAGCAGTGGCTCGGGGCATTGCTGGCCAAGGCGCCGGAACATCGTGTGCAGCGCGCGGCAGACGCCTTGGCGGCCCTCGAGGCGCTCCCGGATCCCCCGCGGTCTACGGTCGCGCCTTCCGGGGCCCTGGAGGTGGCCGTCAGCGAGTGGGCCACCCTCACCGTCTTTCACTCCAGAGTGCCCATCTCCGAGCAGGAGACGGTGATCCGGCCCACCATGACCGGCCTCGGCAGCACGGCGGCCAGCCAGCACACGTTGGCCCTTCCGGTGCCCGAGATCCCGGCGAGCTGGCGGACCTGGGCCGGGAAGGTCGGCAGCAGGCCTCGGGTTGGGCTGGGCCTCGAGGCCGTGGTGATGCGAGAGGCCCCCTTCCTGGGCCGGGGCGATGCCTGCGATCGCCTCTGGGCTCTGCTGCGCAGCCGTTCAGCCACCTTGGTGGGTGTCGAGGGAGCAGCCGGCGTGGGCAAGAGCCGGATGATTCGATGGTTGGCACGAGAGGCTCATGCGTCCGGCGCGGCGGTGGTCATCGAGGTGGGAAGTGACGGGCTCGTCGCGGCCCTGGAGAAGGCTCTGGGCTGGGGCCGCCTGGCGGTTTCGGAGCTCTGGCAGGCCGTCGACGCCGCCCTGCCAGAGGCCGAACCCATCGAGCGGGTCGCGGTGGTGGAGCTGTTCCGACCGGGGAGCGGTCGCGTCCATCTCGCGGGTCGTCGTGAGCGAGCGGCCCTCCTCGTGGGGCTTCTCAGCAGCCTGAGACAGGGGCGTGTGGTGGTGCTCAGCCGACCGGAGGGTCCCGCGGACGCTCTGATGGCCGACATCGTGACCCTCGCCGGCGACCGTGGCCTGTCGTTGTTGGCGCTGGCAGAGGGGGCGCCACCCCAGGGCGAGGGTGAGACGCTCCAGCTCGGGCCTCTCGGCTCCAGTGATGTGCGGGACCTCGTGGGTTCGCTGCTGCGCCTGGACCCGCGCTTGCTCGAGCGGGTGGTGCGCTGGAGTGGTGGCAACCCCGGTCTGGCGGTGCAGCAGGTCGCGAGCTGGGTGCAAACGGGCCAGCTCGTGCGCGATGCCAGCGGCTTCCGTCTCCGAGAGGGGGCCGCTGCGGTCTTTCCTGCCGATCTCGCCGAGGCATGGCAGGCGCGTGTGCGGGTCTTGCTCGAAGAGCTCGAGGCGACCGACGTCGTTGCGCTGGAGCTCCTGGCCTGCGCGGGTCGTCCGGTGAGCGCGGAGAGTTGGCGTGAGGTGTGTCGGCACGCCCGCGTGCGCCTCCGAGACGAGCTGCTGGTTCGTGCGCAGCGTGGTGGCTTCGTGCGCGAGCTGGATGGCCTCTGGTGTCTGGGTCACGGCCTCGTCGAGGCGTCTCTGCGCACCCACTCTGGCTCTTCCTGGCCAGATCGACACCGGTCCTGGGTGGAGGTCCTGCGCGGCGGGGAGGCGTCCGAAGAGTGGCTTGGGCGACACCTGCTGGGTGCGGGCGACGGCGCCGCGGCGGTGGCACCGTTGGTGGCATCGGCCAATGCAGCTGTGCGTCAAGGCGAGGCGGTGGTCGCGCTCCGGCTGTTCGACGCCGCCGCCGAGGCCTTGTCGGGCACGGGGAGAGGAGCCCCCGACCCACGCTTCGCCGATGTCCACCTCGGGCGTTGTGCGGCCCTGTCCGAGCTCGGCCGCCTCGACGACGCTCAGCGCGAGGCTGCGATGGTCATCACACGGGCGCGGGCGGAGGGCTGGAGCGTCCCCCTGGGAGAGGCCCTGCGTCGCCACGGACTGGTGCTCCGCCAGCGAGGTGAGCTGGCCCAGGCAGAGCGCGAGCTTCGGGAGGCTGCCGAGCTCTTGTCCGACCGACCGGCCCAGCGGTGCCTCTGTCTCCACGGTCTGGCGCTGGCGGTGCGTAGCCGGGGGCGGGTCCGGGAGGCCCAGGAGCTCCTCCAGCGAGCGTGGTCCGAGGCCGAAGAGCACGGACTGACCGAAGAGCAGGGCGCCCTCCTCGTGGCGCTGGGAGGGGTGGCCATCCAGCTCGGCGAGCTCCGTGAGGCTCGGGGGCACCTCAACGAGGCCCTGGTCGTGGCGGAGTCCGCCGGGAGCCGAGTGGATGTGGCCATGGCCCACAACGCCCTGGCCGCGGTGGCCCGCAAGGAGGGCCGGTTGGAGGACGCCGAGGCTGGCTATGGGCGTGCCCTCGAGTATTTCATGGCGGTGGGCATGACCCAGGCCGTCTTCCCGCGCATGAACCTGGGGCTGGTCCATCTGGAGCGGCGATCCTGGAGGCAGGCGCGTTCGGCCATGCGAGAGGTGTTGGCCGAGGTCGAGCGCCAGGGCCGCCTGGGGCTGGCTGGGGCAGCGCACGCGTCACTGCTCGCCCCCTCTCTGGCCCTGGACGATCCGGCCGCCTTCGATCGCCACCTGGCCGAGGCTGAGCTCCGCTTCGCGCAGACCGCCTTCGCCGAGCCCGATGTCGTCTGGGCCTGTCATCTGGCGGCCGAGGTGGCTGAGAAATTGCGCGATCCCGTTCGGGCTGCCGGGGCCCGGGCCCTCGCAGCCCAGCAGGAGCGTTCGCTGGCGGGACGTGCCGAGGAGTAGGGCGCCCTCGCGGAGGGGGCTCAGTCCAGGGCTGACAGCTCCAGCAGGTGCACGGCCCCGGCGTCGGCGTTGGTGCCGGGTGCTCCCACCAGCAGGGCCTCGCCCATGGGCAGCAGGGCAGCGCCAGCCTCGGCGTTGGGTTCCAAGGACTCGAGGTGCAGATCGGCCTCGTCGGTCGATGCGCTGGCCTGGACCGGGCTCAGCCAGCCCATGACCGCTCCGCCTGCACCGGTGTCGTCCGCTCCGGTGAGCAGGTCGAGGACACCGTCGCCGTCGAGATCCATGGCGTGGAGCGAGCCTCCCATGGCCATGCGCTCCCGTGCGCCACTCAGGGTGAATGTGGCCGCGTCGCCCACGTTCACCCCACTCCAGGCCGAGAGATCGGTGCCTCCAGCCAGCACGTAGACCGCGCCGCTCAGGAGCTCTTCGCCGGTGGCGGCCCGTGCGCCGAGCACGGCGTCCTCGTAGCCGTCTTGATCGACGTCGAGGGTGAGCATCGCGCTGCCCAGGCGCGCGTCGATGGTCTCGCCGAGCACGCTGCCGTCGGCGCTGGTGGCGAGGTCCACATCGGCTTCGATGGGTCCGCGCACCAGCCATGCGGAGCCGGCGTTCTCTGCGGCCGAGGAGTCGAGCAAGGCCCAAGCGATGAGCTCGTCGATGCCGTCGCCGTCGAGGTCTCCGGCGGCGGGGGCGGCGTAGCCGAGCTGGCCCTCGGGGCTGGCTCCCCAGATGGTCACCGCCTCGTCTTGCAGGCTCGACTCGCTCAGGGGCACGTCGCCGGGCAGCAACAGGATGGCGCCCGAGCGGGTGCCGGCCGATCCCGCCAGACCGTCGGCGCCCACCAGGAGGTCCACCACGTCGTCGCCCGTGAGGTCGCGCGAGGTGGCGATGCTGCGTCCCACCAGGCCGGCAGCCGTGGTGCCATCGAGGCGCAGGGCTCTGTCGAGCGCATCGCCGTCGAGGGCGCCATCGAGGGGCACGAGGAAGACGCTGCCCGCACGGCTGGCCGAGGCCGAGGCCGCGGGGGAGCCGATGACCAGCTCCTCGACGCTGTCGCCGTCCAGGTCGTCGATCTGTGCCACTGACCACCCGAACCAGGCGTCGGTCTCAGGGCCCGTCAGGGTGGCGGTCGCGCCGCTGGCGAAGCCGCCGTCGTAGACCACCACCTCGTCGGCCCCCCAGGCGCCGGCGACCCAGCCGTCCGTGCCCCCGTCGCCCAGGTCGGTGGCGCTCAGGGCCTGGCCCAGACGGGCATCGGTGGAGCCCGCCTCGACGCCGTCGGTCACGTCGTCGAGCTGGCCCACACAGGGCAGCGTCGCTCCGTTGCAGTCGGCGTCCACGCCGTCGCCGCAGACGTCCTCGGCTCCGGGGTTCACGGCGTTCCAGGAGTCGTCGCAGTCCCCCTGGTTCTCGGTGTAGCCGTCGCCGTCGAAGTCATCGTCGGGGTCGACAACCGGGGGGCCGCCGCGACAGGCCAGCAACGCGATGAAGATCCACATGGTGCCTCTCGTGGCTCAGGCCGCGAGGCGGCGGGTGAAGTCATTCACCAGCGCCTGTACCTCGGCCTGGCTGGGGGGCCCGAGGTCGGCCGGGCTCAGGGCCCAGGTGATGTCGGCGCGGTGGTGCAGCGCGTCCAAGGCCTCGGCCTGGGCTGCGACGACGGTGTCCTGCTCGGCAGGAGGGAGCTGCTGGAGGAACCAGGCGTGCAGATCCCAGGCGAGCTGTGCATGGCGCGTCTCGTCCTCGGCGATGCGGGTGTACAGCGCCCGAAGGCCGGGTGTCTGGGCGTGCTGTGCCTTCCAGTGGGCGCACAACGCGGCCCAGGTCTCGTGCACACAGCCTTCGACGGCGTTGTGGAGCGCCATGACGTGCAGATCTGGCACGGCCCGGGGCCCCACCAGGGGCTCGGGCACGGCGCTTCCGTGACGTGCGGCCAGGGACCCCAGCCAGCGGGCGTGGTGACGCTCGTCTTCGGCTGCCGACCAGCAGCGGCCGATCAGGGAAGGTGGCGCCCCCCAGCTGGCGAGCAGCAGCGCAAGCTCCTCGAAGGCCTGCACGCTCGCGGCCTCCAGGTGGGCCTGGGCGGCCCAGAAGGCGCCCAGTGAGGACTCTTCCGGCTCGGGAAGCTCGGCGTGTCCGATGGGTCGTCGGCCTTCGCAGAAGTACTCGTAGCCGGTGCCGGTGCAGGTCACCGTCCCACCCTCGTCGCTCCCCTCCAGCACCTCCACCGAGCAGGTGTCGACGCTGGCCTCCCAGCCGGTCTGGTCGGCGTAGATCTCGCCGCACACCCACGAGCAGGCGTACTGGTGGTCGTCGCCCCCGTCATCGAGGTACGCGGCCACCTGCTCCGGGCTGAGGGACTCCTCGCTCAGCGAGAACTCCTCGGACTCCGGGTTGCAGTTCCAGGTGGGGGGGCAGCCTGTGGCCGACAGACTCGACAAGCTGGCGAGGATTGCGGCGCGCACGTTCACGGTGACCTCGGAGGGGACAGCGTACCCCCTGTGAGCGGGAGCAGCGCCCTCAGACGGTCGGGGGGGGACTCACTTGGTCTGGAGGCGCAGCAGCTCGTTGTTCACGGCGTCCACGAACCAGATGTCGTCGAGGCTCGGGGCGACCAGGCCCATGAGTGCGCCCTCGGGAACCTCCAGCTCCAGGTAGTCCACCAGGTTGCCCTCGAGATCGAAGGCGAAGATGGTGCCGCTGGCGTTGTCGGTCACGAGGAGGTGGCCCTCCACCAGCTCGATGCCCGAAGGTGCGGACAGGCCGTGCTCTTCGCCATCGACGAGGGTCCAGATGTCGGCACCCTCCATCTCGTACTGGGTCACGCCGGGCTCGTTGGCGCGGATCTCGTCGCCGGGCTCACCGGTCTCCGTGTCGAGCACTGCGACCCGCCCGTTGCCGGTGTCGGCGATGTAGAGCAGGCCGGAGCTCTCGTCGAGGACGAGGTGGCTGGGCACATCGGCCAGGCGCTTGACCTCGTCCTTGGCGTAGCGGATGACGATGCCGTCGCTGTGGTCGTCGAAGCCGATGTCGTGATCGGCTGCGAAGTCGTAGAAGCTGATCGAGCTGTCGCCGCCGTCGAAGACCCAGTAGTGGTTGTCCGTGCCGCCCCACTCGATGCCCATGCAGAAGGGGCTCTCGTGGAGCATGTCGAGGTGGCTGCCCAGGTCGACGTGGAAGCCGAAGAGCTGGGAGAGGTACTCGATGGCTTCGTCGTTGGACTCGGCGAACCAGTCGAGATCGGCGGTCCACAGCGTGGGACCCATGAAGCCGTTGGGGGCCGACTGACCGTTGTAGGTGTTGCGGCTCTCCTGGCAGGTGCCGAAGGTGAGCTCGTCGCTCTCGGACCACGTGGCCGCGCCGAAGGAGATGCTCGAGACCTCCTCCATGAAGTGCATGGCGAAGGGATCGATGCGGTGATCGACGTCCTGAGCATCGGTGTCGGGGTCGAAGAAGATGCTGACCGAGTCGTCGGTCCGGTTGACCACCCAGAGCTGGCCGAGGCCGTAGTCCGGGTTGAAGTCGAGGTCCCGGGGCACGTCCAGGCCGTCGTCCTCGGTGCCCACCACCGACAACGTGACGTTGTCCAGGGAGTGGGACTCGTGACCGAGCGCGCCCACACCGGGCAGCTCCTCCTGGACTTCTTCTTCTTCGTCGTCGTCATCGCCCTTGTCGTTGCAAGAGATCAGAACGACCGACAATGGGAGCAGTGCCAAGAGCAGGCCACGCATGGGAACCTCCAGGTGCCTACCTTATTGCCGATCGCACGGGCAGGTGCCAAGGCTGGGTCAAGGGATCGACGGACGGAGACACTTGAGGACCTACCTGGGCTGGGTCCCTGGTGGTGTCGGCGGCATGGGCGCGAGACGGCGCGGAGGGCGCTGCGCCGCATGAGGCGAGGGGATAGTGCGCTCCGACTTCGGAGGTTTGCCCATGGGCCTGAACATCACCACCCTCTCGCAACTGCTGCACACGCGTGCTGCCCAGAGCCCCAACAACGCGGCCATTCGCTTCAAGGGCGGCGACACATGGACGGATCGGAGCTGGCAGTACGTGGCTGATCGGGCCGACCGCATCGCGGCGGGCATCCTCACGGCCATCGACCTCGAAGACAACGACATCATCGGCATCCTCGGTCAGACGAGCGAAGACTGGGTCACCGTCGACTTCGCCGGGCTGAGCGTGGGCCTGCAGACCGTGCCCATCTACGCCTCGTTGCTCCCCGAAGAGGTCGGCTACGCCCACGTAGACACCAACATCAAGCTGGTCATCCTCGACGACAAGGAGCAGCTCGACAAGGTGCGCCAGATGCGCGAGGGCTTCACCTTCTTCGACAAGTCCTACACCGCCGATCAGGTGAACCTCCGCCACATCGTGGTCATCGATCCCAGCGGCATCGATCCGGCGGACGACTGGGAGAGCCTCGCCGATCTCGAGGCTCGTGGAGGCAGCAAGCTCGACGAGATGCGCGACGAGCTGATCCGCCGCCGCGAGGCCGCCACGCCAGACCAGATCGCCACCTACACCTACACCTCGGGCACGACGGGTCCGCCGAAGGCCGTCATCCAGACCCACACAAACCACCTGTCCACCGCTCGCATGGTGGAGCAGGGCCAGGTCATCGACGACAAGATGCAGGAAGGCGGCCTCTTCCTCTTCCTGCCCCTGGCCCACAGCTTCGGTCGGCTCATCCAGTTCGCCGCGCCCTACAACGACGTGCCCCTGGTCATCAGCGCCGTCGCTACCCTGGCCGACGACGCCCGCGAGAGCCGGCCCGGCTTCTTCCCTGGCGCCCCCCGCGTCTACGAGAAGATGAAGGCCAAGATCGAAGGTGCCGTGGCTGGTGCGCCGCCCATTCGTCAGAAGCTCTTCAGGTGGGCCATGAGCGCGGGCGCGGCCACCGTGCCCTACCGGTGCAAGGGCCAGGAGGTCCCGGGCTTCCTCGCGTTCAAGTACCGGCTCGCCGACAAGCTGGTGTTGAGCAAGCTGCGCCCTCGTCTCGGCATGGGCCGCGCCGGCGCCCTGCTCTCGGGCTCGGCCCCCCTCGACCCCGAGGTCCACATGTTCTTCATGAGCATGGGCCTCGATCTGCTCGAAGGCTACGGCCTCACCGAGACCTGTCCGGCGCTCAGCTGCAACCTGCCCGGCAAGATCAAGATCGGCACCGTCGGGCCACCGCTGCCAGGCGTCGACATCAAGATCGCCCCGGACGGGGAGATCCTGGCGAAGGGTCCGAACATCACCCAGGGCTACCTCAACCGCCCCGAGGCGACGGCCGAAGCCTTCGACGACGAGGGCTGGTTCTGCACGGGCGACCTCGGCATGATCGACGACGAAGGCTTCGTCAAGATCACCGGCCGCAAGAAGGAGCTCATCAAGACCTCCGGTGGCAAGTACGTGGCGCCCAACAAGATCGAGGGCCGGCTCAAGGGCCTGCCCATCATCCAGGAGGCCGTGGTCATCGGCGACACACGCAACTACTGCGTCGCGCTCATCGCCATCGACCCCGACGATCTCGCCGACTTCGCCGCGCGGGAGGGCTTCGAGGCCGATCAGGGCCACGCCAAGGTCAAGGAGGCTGTCGACGCCCACGTGGCCAAGGTCAACAAGGATCTCGCGAGCTTCGAGACCATCAAGTACTGGGAGATGACGCCGGAGCCCATGAGCATCGCCAACGGCCTGCTCACCGCCTCCCTCAAGGTGAAGCGGAAGGTCGTCGAGGCCCGCTACGCCGAGCTCATCGACTCCATGTACCAGGGCAAGAAGAAGTAGGGCGCGCCCTGGTAGCGTCGCGGCCCTTGGAGGCCGTGTGGACGTCGACGATCTGCTGGAGCAGACCCTCTGGGACCACTTCTGGTTGCCCCCGTGGGCCACACGGGTCGAGCGGCCTGGGTTGATCTACACCCACAGCTCCCGCGACAACCCGGGCCTCAACATGGTGCCCAAGGTGCGGCTGCGGGGGGAGGCCCTCGAGGCGGCGGTCCGCGAGGTGGGCGCCCGACACGAGGGCGTGAGCTCCCGCTGGCTGCTCGCTCCCGCCAGCCACAGCGCGGAGGTGGAGGGCGCGCTCACCCGAGGTGGCTACGCCGAGGAGCATCTCCACGACGGCTACGCGACAGATCCTCGCAGCTGGTCGCCGGCACCGCGCTCGGGGGTCAGCGCCGCTCCCGTGACCACGGCCCAGGATCTCTCGGATCTGTTGCGCGTCGGTCAGGCTGCCTTCGGGGCGACAGGGCTCGATCTCAGCGCCGAGCGTGTCGCAGACGAGCTCGCGGCCTGCACCGGCCCTGAGGCCCGTGTGATCCGTGTGCTCGCGCGCGACACCGTGACGGGTGAGCCCCTGTGTGGTGGTGGCCTCAACCTCTTCCCGGCGCTCGGCGTCGCCTTTCTCTGGGGCGGGGGGACGGTCCCGCGCGGTCGCGGTCGCGGTGCCTACCGGGCGGTGGTCGATGCCCGACTCGCCGCCGCTGCGGCTGCGGGATGCCGTCTCGTGGGGGTCTACGCCCGGCGCGAGACGTCGGCCCCCATCCTCGCTGCTCTGGGGTTCGAGAAGCACGGCCCGCTGGTGAGCTGGGCCCGTCCCGCGGCGGGTTGAACCTGGTTCAAACCGAGTGCTCGTGGGCACTCTCGTGCCCCATGCCACATCCTTTCGTGACGGCGATGTGAAGGATCTGTGTCCTCGGTGACGCGTAGGAAACACGGCGAGCTTGATCGACCGGGGAGTGAGTAGACGGCTCGCGTCATCACGAACCGGCGCGCAGGAACCGCGGACCACCAACCGCGAACGCGCTCGACCAGCCGGTTCAGCAGGAGATTGTCATGGGCATCCGCTTCGCTGCTCTCGCCTTCCTCGCCGCCTGCGGGACCCCCGCCGACGACAGCGCCGACCTCGACGGCGAGCCCATCGAGCTGGAGTGGAGCAAGGGCCAGAGCTGGCACCTGGCCGCCAGCTACCGCAACAGCGGCATCATGACCGACGAGTCGGCCATCGACCTCGAGAGCGGCGAGGGTGACACCTTCGGCGAGTCCTGGAGCGAGCCGGTCGTCTGGACCTACCAGGTCGTCGAGTCCGGCCTCGTGCCCGACGAGAGCGACGAGCTCTACCCCTACGCCGCCCACCGCTTCGGCGTGGCCTCCCTGACGGTCGTTCGGGCCAGCGCCTCTGCCGAGCTCAACGACGACCCCGCCATCCTCGACGCCGACCCGGTCGTCTACATGGTCTTCCGTGAGGATCGCGACCGGCTCGCCGGCATCGTGTCCTACCTCAACGTCGACGGCGAGCGCGTCGAGCAGGCGGTGAGCACCACGGCCCTGGGCAAGAGCTGGTCCATCCTGAGCCAGTCGCAGCTCGCCATGGTGCCCACCTACCTGGCGCCCTTCTCCAGTCGCTGGGGCGACGACGAGCGGAAGCTGGAGAACGGCAAGCTGGTCACCAGCGTGGCCATGATGGACGACGTCACCGACGTCTTCTACGACGACGAGATGAGCGGTGGCCTGGTCGCCAGCCGCTACGAGGCCGGCCAGCCCTGGCCCACCTGGACCGTCACCGACAACATGGAAGCGCGTCTGCTCACGGGCAACGAGGTCGAGGCCATCCGCCGCGATCTGCCGCCCATGAACCCCAACACCGAGACCTTCGACTACCGCGCGGCGCTCTACAGCAGCACCGACATCGAGGCCGCCCTGCTGGTCGACGCCGACATGATCGCCAACGAAGGCTTCGAGGCGAGGGTCCGCGACGGCTTCGAGCCCTGGGCCCGCTGAGGCGTCGTCGCAGCCGTTGGGCACGTCGCCTGCGATGGCCGAGATCTTGGTGAGCGCCAGGCTGCCCTTCTTGTCGACGATGCCCTGGGTGAGCGTGTCCCAGGTCTCGGTGGACTGCTCGGGCTCATCGGT
>JAERSX010000278.1 GCA_016845285.1 Deltaproteobacteria bacterium
ATGCCAGCCCGTTCGGACAGGAGGACCGCCGGGATGTTGCGGCTGACCCGCAAGGCCTCCCTCAGCGTGAGCGAACCACGGTAGCTGCCGTCATAGTTCCGAGGCGCCCAGGTCTTCCCGTCCACGACCCGCTCGATGTAGCTGTCGTCCAGGACGGTGGCGGGCGAGAGTGAGGCGTCATCCTCGAAGGCCAGGAGCGCGGTCAGGGGCTTCACGGTGCTGCCGATCTGCCGGCTGCCGTGGGTCGCACGATCGAACTGGCTGGTCGCGTAGTCGCGGCTGCCCACCAGCGCGACCACTGCCCCGTCTCGTACCCGCACCACCGCGATGGCCGCCTGGGCTCCGTGGGTGGTCGGGTGGGTCTGCTCGAGCTCTGCCAGCCCCTCGACCAGAGCCCGCTCGGCGAGACGTTGCAGCGCAGGCTGGATGGTGGTGTGCACGCTCACACCTCGCGCGACGACGGTCCCCTCACCCATCGCTTGCTCGATTCCCTCCACCGCGGCGTCCACGGCCCAGGGGGCGCGCCGGCTCGTGCCACTCGGGTGCAGCGTCAGGGGCTCGCGCTTGAGCAGCTCGGCGTCGGCGGGCGCCAGGAAGCCCACATCGGCCATGCGGCCCAGCGCGATGTCGCGACGCTCCGTGGCGCGCTGTGGATGACGAAGCGGTGAGTAGCGGTTCGGGGCGCTGACGATGCCAGCGAGGGTGGCAGCCTCCCCGACCTCCAGACGCTCGGCGGGCTTGCCGAAGTAGGCCCTCGCGGCCTGATCGATGCCACAGATGGCCACGCCCCCCGCCTGCCCCAGGTAGATCTCGTTGAGGTACAGCTCCAGGATGTCGTCCTTGGAGCGCCGGGCCTCCAGGGCCATGGCCAAGACCGCTTCTCTCGCCTTGCGCTCCAGCGTGCGTTCCTGCGTGAGGAAGAGGTTCTTGACGACCTGTTGGGTCAGGGTCGAGCCCCCCTGGGCGGTGCTACCGCGCCAGGCATTGACCAGCAGGGCCCGTGCGATGCCCAAGGGATCGAGCCCCTCGTGGTCATAGAAGCGCGCATCCTCCATGGCGAGGACCGCCTGACTGACGTGCGGAGGCACGTCAGCCAAGGAGATCACACGACGCGCCTCGTTGTCTCCGCCCCGCACCCCCGCCAGCTCAGCCGGCGCGAATGTGGCATGAGAGCCAGGGCTGACCGACGAGATCCGGTCCCCGCTGAAGGTGAGGAGCACGTCCCCCGCCTTCGCGGTGCCCCCTGGCCAGCTTCCCTCGGCAACCTTGACGAGGATGGCGTCCGACACGACCTCGAAGTCACCCGGAGCCTGCGCGCGCGAGACACGGGCGTAGCCCGCAGCTTGCAGATCGGTCGCGAGGTCCTCCGGGGAAAGGCGGAGGCCCGTCCACAGCTCCATGGGCGCACTCATCACCCGCCCGGAACTGGACCAGACCTGCCCGCTCAGCAGCTCTTCGACATCGTGTACGGCCTGGTGGTACTGAACCGCCACCACCACAGACGCGCCCAGCGCAGCGCCCAGGCCGACCACCACCGTCCACTTGGCGGCCCAGCGTGTGGCGCGTCGAAGGGGGGAGTTGGCCTTCGCCACCTTGCGGGCCCGGGACTTCTTCGCCTTGCGGCTCGCCACCCTCCGCTTGGACTTGCGCGCCTTGGAGGCAGCTCGGCCCTTTCCCTTGACGGGGCGCCTGGTCTTTCGAGCCGGGGGCTTACGGGCCACGTTGAGATCCTAGATACGATCTCAGTGTAGCCGTTGTCAGGTCAAGGACCCACAGCCCTCACTTCTTCTTTTTCTTCTTGGGCGGCTGGAAGTCGCCGAAGTAAACCGCGGCCTCGATGCCGAACTGCGGATAGAAGCCGCCGGTCACCTCGGTGGTGTTGCCCCCATTGCCCGTGTACTCCTGGATGAGCGGATGGGGGTAGACCAGGAAGAAGCCGAGCTCGTAGGCCTGGGTCTTCGTTCGGTACTGACCCGTCACGTGGGCGCGCGCGATCAGCGTGCCCATGACGAGCTCTTGATCGCCATCGTTGGCGGAACCGAAGCGCTGGCTGCCAAAACCCAGCCCACCACCGCCCAGGGCCCGAAAGCCGCTCTGTCCGATGAGCTTCTTGTCCACCTCGAGGGTGAACTGGGTGTCCTTCCAAGCACTACCGGCCATGCCCATCTTGAGACGCGCCGCCCCCCGATACTCACGATCCAGGTAGGCCTGGGCCCGAACACCGATGCCGATGTCGCCGCGAACGGAGTCAACGTTTCCGTCTGCCTCTTCTGGAACCGCGGAGGGGTAGCGGGCGGGTAGCGCGATGGTGGAGAGGACGGGACCGACGCCCCACATGATGGGACCCTTGGAGGCCGCCTCGGCAGTGGGGCCAGCCGCCATGGCAAGCAACAGGGGGAACATCATTCCTCTTTCTCCTTCTCAGGGGTGGGCACGGGCACCGATCCGGGCGTCTCTCGGTAGATGATCACCGGGTCGATGAGCCCTTGACGTCGCATCCGGGGAGAAACTTCAATCCGAACGCTCACGCCGGGCTCCACCTTGAAGGGCTGAGCCGCGAACACGTAGGCCCCCTTGGGCAACATGCCCGCGAAGATGCCGTCCACCT
The DNA here is from genome assembly GCA_016845285.1 of Deltaproteobacteria bacterium. Lineage (GTDB taxonomy): Bacteria > Myxococcota_A > UBA796 > UBA796 > UBA2385 > BH17. The sequence continues at coordinate 2,609 of JAERSX010000278.1, forward strand.
TGGCCGATGCCACAGCCGCCTCCACCGCCTTGCGGGCGTTGGGGTCGAAGGGCATGAGCTCCGGCTCGAGCACCGCGCTCCGACTGGGCACGCTCACCAGCTCGACATGGCCGTAGTGGGCGTCGATGTCCCACAGCCAGTCCACCACCTCTTTCGAGGGCTCCAGCTTCGCTGCCTCCTTGAGGCGTCGGTAGGAGGCAAGAACGTTACCGAGCTCTCGTGCCGCATAGGCGCCGTGAAGCAAGTCGTCGAAGGTGAGGACGGTCTCGAGCTTCTCCAGCTCTTTGTACTTCCGCTCGACCCCTTGCCAGACCTGACGTTGGGCGAGCTTCTCCATCTCGTCACTCAGACGCTCGTGTTCGGCCTGGATTGCGTCCTTGGCAAAAACTTGCCCACACGAGAGGACGAAGATGAGGAGGGCGCGCAGGAGCATGGGCATCGGGGGCGACTCTTACCGACTCGGGTCGGCGGATCAACCCCCGCGCCCCAAGTGCCCTTCCCTACGGGACCGTCTCACGCAGACATATTTCGGGCCGACGGGCAGGTAGCGACTCTGGCGGGGGGCGCGTCGCCCTTGCACAAGGCCCGGCGCGTTACGCGACCGGCGTGTCTACGTTCGCGGTCGCATTCAAGATTGCCCTGCAACATGGTCTGGTCGTCGGGGTGGACTTGCCAGGTACGGGCGCCGCCGTCGACGAGGAGTTCTTCGAGCTCCTCCACCCAGAGGAAGCGGCGCATGCGCGCACCCTGCGTGGCTTTCGACAGGAACAGTTCGTGGGGGGTCGCTTGGCGCTGCGCAGCGCATGTGCCGGCCTGGGGCGCACCGTAGGTCCCATTCTGGTGGGCCCCCGTGGCGAGCCGCTGCTGTCGGCAGGGCTCTGCGGCTCGATCAGCCACAAGCGACACCTCGCGGTGGCTCTGGCCGCCCGCGACACCGGAGGGAGCATCGGCGTCGACTTCGAAGAGCTCGACCAACCCCGCATGGGCGTCGCCGGCAAGGTGCTCCGACCCGCCGAGCTGAGCGCGGTCATGGCCCTTCCCGAAGAACGGCAGTGGACCGCAACCGTGACCCGCTTCAGCCTCAAGGAAGCCGTGTACAAGGCGCTCGCCCCACGTCTCCAGCGCTTCATCGACTTCTCCGAGGCCGAGGTCGAGCCCGACACCGATGGCCAGGCCCAGATCCGCCTCCACCTGGCCTCCGGACCCGTGCCCGTCGACGTCGAGGCACGTTACGTGTGGGCCGCACGTGGCATCCTGACAACGGTGCGCGCCCGCTGGGCCTGAACCATCGAGCAGGGTGTACCTTGGAAGGCACCGCGGCAGCAGAGGTCGAGAGGCATGTCGGACAAGGCTGATCAGGACGTTCAGAAGCTGTTCAAGCGCTGGCGCAGCGGAGATCCCGCAGCGGGTCAGGTCATGGCACAGCGCTTCAGCGACTGGTACTACGCCATCACGACGGTGCGACTCGGCGATGCCCGTGGTCGGGGGCCCCTCGAGCGCGCCTGCAACTCCTTCGCGCAGGGCATCGTGGGGGTCAGCAAGTCGAGCGAGCTCATAGACTGGGCCCACAGTCTGGTGGCCAAGGAGCTCGCCGAGGCCGGGAGCCGCGTAGAGGGAGGAGACTTCCCCAACGCCCTCACCGACAACCGCTCCCCCAGCGAGCTGCTCCAGCAGGTGGGCGGCAAGATGTCGCCGGAGGAGCTCAGGCTTCTCAACTATGCCTACGGTCACACCGCCGACCTCGACACCCTGACCGCCGAAGCGGAGGCTCAGGGCGGCATGCCCCTGAGCTTGCTTCGAGCGCGCTACACCCTCAAGCGTCACCTCCGCGACAGCGCAAACGTGCCCTTGTCGGTGGCCCCGGAAGATCCCAACCTCGACCTCGCCCCCCTTCCCCTCTACGAGGCCGGCCGGATGGAGACTGACGAGGAGGAAGACTTCTTCGAGCAGTGGCTCATCAGCGATCTGGTGCTCTGCCAGGACGTCGCCGAGTTCGCCACCTTCTCGCACGCGCTCCGGGCCGGTGCCCTGGCAAGTGTACGCGGCGCCCAAGCGTCCGCCCCCGATGCCCAGCTCGACTCACCCAAGCGGGGCGGTGGAGCAGGCAACAAGATCATCATGGTGCTGGGCTTCCTCGTCGCACTCGGAGTGCTCGCTGTTCTGGTCGTGGGCATCGCACTCATCTACATGAGCTAGCTCAGCAGTGCCCGACGACGCCGCCACGGGACCCTGGATCTTCGACGCCGAGACTCTCCTCGCCTTGCGCCTGGAGAAGGCACACAAGGCGCTGGAGGACCGAAAGCCCCACCAGGCCCTGGTCGAAGCGGAGGAGCTCCTCGAGGAGGACCCCTTTCACCTGGGCGCCCTCGCTGTGGTGGGCCGCGCGGGGCTCGAGATGGGCGACGCCATGTTGGCCGCAGAGGCATTCGAACGCCTCGTCGATGCCGACCCCACCACCATCGAGCCCCGCATCGGCCTCGCTGCAGCACGCTTCGAGACGGTCGACTTCCCCGCGTCTCTCGCGCTCGCCAATCAGGTGGTCGCCGCCGCGCCTGAGCGTGCAGAGGGCTGGTACTACCGTGGCCTCTCCCAGCAGCGGCTTGGCGACACTGCAGGCGCCCGCGTCTCCCTGGAACGTGCCCATGCTGCGGCCCCCGACGGGTACCCGCTGCCCAAGAGCGTGGGCGCACGCACCTGGCGAGTCGTCCTGAAGAGTGCCCTGGCGAGCCTCCCCGGCCCAGTCCGGTCCTTCTACGGACCGGTGCCCTTCCGGTGGGAGAACCTGCCAGAGGCGAGCCGTCTCTTGGCCACCGATCCACCAACGAGCCCGTTCATCTCGCTGCTCTTGCAGGGTGCTCCTGCCGAAGAGGGCGACCCCTGGACTCAGCGCCCGGATCGGGCCGTGCTGTTCCGCGACAACCTGAACTGGCCGCCCGGCAACGTGGACACGCTGGTCTGGCGCCTCCGACAGGCACTGCTGGCGGAGGCGATCCACTGGCTCGGAATCGAAGACACCGAGGACTGGCTGGCGAACAGCCCCCCTCCTCCCTGAGCGGCTCGCAGCGGCATGCGGTGTTGCCTCAGCGCGCCGATACGCTGATGAGGCCCACGTTCCGATCACCGGCCTCATTCTCGAGATCATTGTCGTAGCTGACACGCAGGCGGTGGGGTCCGGGCAACAGGGTCACACCCAACCCCATTCGCTGGCGGCCCTCGGGCACCTCGAGCCGGGTGAGGCCACGCCCGTCGACCTCGACCAGGAGACGTGGATTGCCGAAGTAGGACTCGGCCCACAGCTCGAAGACCAGCTCGGCCAGGGGCTCGTTGGCGTGAAAGACCATCGAACGCGACTGATTGGCGTAGAAGTCCCAGTCGAGGCGGGCGAGACCAGGGAGGCGAGGCATGCCATCTGGAACCTCGGTGATGCTCACAGGATCCTCGATGCGCTCGAGGCGACTGAAGAGCACCAGGTACCAAGCGACCGTGCTGTGGTGGCGATTGCGGAAGAGCAGACGACGCCCCTGTCCTCCGTGACCGTGAGCCTCGAGCCAGTGGGCCGCCTCGACCAGCTCCTCTGGCCCCAGGCCTGCGCCGAGCGGGTCCCAGCCGCTGCCGAGGGCACTCTCCAAGCCCGCGTCATCCGCGACATGTCGCCCCAGCTCGTGCCAGCGGGGGCGCTCTTCGAGGCCCGCGCGAGCGAGGTCGGGCGAGGATGCGATGGCGTCGAAGTGGGAGTCCTCTACACCGCGAGCCACGTACTCTCGTACTTCTTCTGGAGTCAGCGGCGGCTGAATGGCGGCATCGACGGCGGTACCCAGGATCCAGGCACCGCTGGCGCCGAGGGCGAGGCTCGCCCACCGACTCGCGGGGACTGCGGCGGTCTGTAGCGCTATGACCGCGCCGGCCACGACAAGAGGGATGGCGAGGGGCAGCGCCGCCGGCAAGGTCTCTTGGCCGACGACCCCCATCCGCACACCCTGGATGATGCCGACCACCAGCACGGCCCAAGGAACCATCCGGGGGAGCGGCGAGGCGCGCAAGACCCAGGCCAGCACAGCCACGGCGACGAGGCCCTGACTGATTGGGTCGACCCGGATGTCACCCACGGCCGCGAGCCAGAGGCCGGCGCCTCCCACGGCCAGCAGAGCCGCTACGAGTGCGCCACGAACCAGGCCCTGCAGCACGGCCGCAAGCAGCGCAGCCACCACCGCGAGGACACCGACTCGCCAATGCAAGGGACCGGCCGTCGCCACGGCGACCCCCGTGCCGCCACCCCAGAGGACGGCTGCCGAAACCACACGCCACGGTGCGATCTCACGCCTCGCGTCCGAGAGCAGCCCGTCCCGAGGTTGTCCGCCAGCCGCGAGGGCTTCACGTTGCTTGGCACGCAGGCGTGCTCGTCTCTCGCGCCGCTGCGTGAGCGTCTCGGCTATCTCTACCGGCTTCCGCGGAATGGCTGCCGCTGGCCGCCTGGATGGCCGTCGTCGCCTGCGCTTGATGCGCCGGTCACTCCCACTCAATGGTTGCCGGAGGCTTGGAGCTGATGTCGTAGCAGACTCGGTTCACGCCGCGAACCTCGTTGATGATGCGGGTGGAGATGCGCTCGAGGAGCGGCCATGGCAGCCGAACGATGCGCGCGGTCATGCCATCGGTGGAGTGTACGGCACGCAGGACCGCCGCCTGCTCATAGGTGCGCGCATCTCCCATGACTCCCACGCTCTGCACAGGCAAGAGAACCGCGAAGCTCTGCCAGATGTCCCGGTAGAGACCAGCTGACCGGATCTCCTCGTCGACCACTGCATCGACCTCCTGGAGCAGTGCAACCCTCGCGCGCGTGACCTCGCCGAGGATGCGGACCGCAAGCCCAGGGCCCGGGAAGGGCTGACGATAGACACGGTCGGCGTGGAGGCCCAGCTCGAGACCGAGGAGGCGCACCTCGTCCTTGAAGAGCTCACGGAGGGGCTCGATCAGGGACATCCGCATGCGCTCGGGCAGTCCGCCCACGTTGTGGTGGCTCTTGATGGTCGCCGACGGTCCACGGAAGGACACCGACTCGATGACGTCTGGGTAAAGGGTGCCCTGCGCCAGCCACGAGATCTCGCCCACACGATCCTTCAGCTCAGCGGCCTCCTCTTCGAAGACCTCGATGAACACGCGACCGATGACCTTACGCTTGCGCTCCGGATCCTCGACTCCCGCCAGTGCATCCAGGAAACGATCGCGGGCGTCGACCACCCGCAGGTCCAGCTCTGAGAACTCTTCGGCAACTTGTTTGCGCTCGCCCTTGCGCAGCACACCGTTGTCCACGAACACGCAGTGGAGCTGGGGCCCGATGGCGCGATGCAGCAGCGCTGCTGTCACCGCAGAGTCCACTCCCCCCGACATGGCGCAGAGCACGTGCCCCTCTCCGACCATCTCCCGCACCCGCGCGACCTGCTCGTCGACGAAGGAGCCCATGGTCCAGTCTCCCCGAGCGCCACACATGCCGGTGAGGAAGTTGCGCACGAGGGTCACGCCCTCAGGTGTGTGTGTCACCTCGGGGTGGAACTGGAGCGCAACGCGGCGTCCATCGGCACTGGCCATGGCCGCGACGGGACAGTTCCGGCTCGACGCGAGCACGCGCCAACCAGGGGGAGGCTCCTCGACGTGGTCGCCGTGGCTCATCCAGACCTCGGTGCGAGGTGACACACCCGCAAAGAGGCCGTCATCATCGAGCACATCGACATCGGCACGACCGTACTCCCGAGCTTCGGCGCGGGCCACCTGACCGCCATCTGCCCGAGCCAGCATCTGCATGCCGTAGCAGATGCCCAGCACGGGAAGATCCAGGGCCAGCCAACCGTCGTCGAAGGGCGGCGCATCGTCGTCGTAGACCGAGGCCGGGCCGCCGGACAGCACGAGGCCGATGGTGCCCGCCGGGACTGCCGATGGCGGCGACTCGTTGCACGGCCGGATCTCGCAGTACACACCCTGCTCGCGGATACGTCGCGCGATGAGTTGAGTGTACTGGGACCCGAAGTCCAGGATGAGGATGCTCTGGTGGCCTTGCTGCACGGGTCCCTCCGGGCGGGCCGCCTAACCCGACCCGGTGCTCGCCAGGGCCTCGAACCCTTCATCCACGGCAGGATAGGTGCGCGCCATGACCACCATCCTCAAGGGCGCACTGCTGATCCCCTGTGACGGCACCGCACAGACCGTGGACGGAGAGCTCTGGCTCGAGGGCGACCGCATTCTGGGGATCCAGCCGGTCGGGACCCCACCACCGCCAGGCGCCCGCATCGTCGACTGCACTGGACGCTGGGTCCTTCCCGGCTTCGTTCAGACCCACGTCCACGTGGTCCAGAGTCTCTTCCGCGGCCTGGCAGACGACCTCCAGCTCCTCGACTGGCTGCGGCAGCGTATCTGGCCCCTGGAACGAGCCCACGACGAAGAGAGCGTCTACTGGTCTGCACGGCTCGGCTTCACCGAGATGCTGTTGGGCGGCACGACCTCCATGCTCGACATGGCCACGGTGCACCACACCGACGCCGTCTTCCAGGCAGCCGAGGAGGTCGGGGTGCGGGCGGCCATCGGCAAGGCGATGATGGACCGCGACAACGACGCAGGACTCGGAGAGCCCACTGAGGTCGGCCTCCAGAGCTGCGCCGACCTGATCACCCGCTGGCACGGCAAGGGCCGCCTGCGGGTCGCGGTCTCCCCACGCTTCGTGCCCTCCTGCTCGGAGCGCCTGATGCGCGAGGCCGCCACCCTCGCTCGCCGACATGGCTGCTTGTTGCACACCCACTCTTCCGAGAACGTGCACGAGGTTGATCTGGTGCACGAGCTCACCGGGCGCCGCAACGTGGACTTCCTTGCCGATGTCGGGTTCTCGGGTGCCGACACCGTGTTGGCGCACTGCATCCACCTCGACGAGAGCGAGGTGGACTCCCTCGCCCGCACCGACACCACCGTGGCCCATTGCCCCAGCTCCAACCTCAAGCTGGCCAGTGGGATCGCTCCCATCCCTCGCCTCCTCGAAGCGGGGGTGCGGTGCACCCTGGGTGCTGACGGCGCGCCCTGCAACAACCGACTCGACATGCTCACGGAGATGCGGCTGGCCGCGCTCATCCAAAAACCAGTCCATGGCGCAGAGGCCATGCCCGCCACCACGGTGCTCGACATGGCGACGCGTCAGGGTGCGACGGCCCTCGGCCTCGACGCGGGTGTGTTGGCTCCAGGCCGTCTCGCAGATCTGGTGGTGGTCGACCCACGCGCCCTGCCAGCTTGGGGTGGCGGCCACCCGGCTGGTGCCCTCGTCTACGCGCTGGGTGCAGGAGCTGTCGAGCAGGTATGGATCGGGGGCCAGCCTGTCGTCGAGTCAGGCCGTATCGCCGCCTGGCCGCTGCACGAGACCATCGCTGGCGCCGAAGCCGCCCTCGCTCGTGTACGCCGCCGTGCGGGGCTCTGAGTGGCCACGAGACGGCCCTTCTGGGATCTGGTGGCGGAGGCAGCACTCGCGCCTTCAGGCGCGGCCTTGGTCACCGTGGTGGGCATCGACGGCTCAGCTCCGCGGGAGGCTGGCGCCCGAATGCTTGTCTACGCCGACGGACGCATCGTCGGGACCGTTGGCGGTGGACATTTCGAGCACAAGCTCATCGCCGAGGCACGTGGCGCCATCGCGGCCCGGCGGCCTCGACGCTTCCAGGTCCACCTCACCCGCGACCTGGGCATGTGCTGTGGAGGAGCCATGGACGCCTTCATCGAACCCTTGCTGGCTGCCCCTCAGTTGGTCATCCACGGCGGCGGCCACGTCGGCCAAGCCTTGGCCCGACTCGCCATCGATCTCGAGTTCGAGGTCACCGTGGTGGACGCCCGCGAGGACTACAGCGATCCAGCACGCTTTCCCGGAGGCGTGCACTGTCTGGAAGGAGAGCCCGAGCGGTTGCTGCCGCAGCTCCCTCTGGGTCCCGATTGCTACCACCTGATCGTGACACACGACCACCAGCTCGACCAGCGCATCCTGGCGCTGCTGATCGACCAGGATCTCGCGTGGCTCGGCCTCATCGGCTCACGAGCCAAGATCGCGCGCTTCTTCCTTCGGTTGCGGGCCGCAGGCGTCGATCCGGCCCTGTTCCGTAGGGTGAGTGGACCCGTCGGCCTCGACCTGGGCGCGGAGACACCCGCAGAGATCGCTGTGTCCATTGCCGCTGAGCTGGTGCGCGTGCGTCGGGGCTCCACCCGCGTTCCCCACTCGCTCTCCGAGCTTCCGCTCCAAGCTCGAGGTGGCGACGGACGGGCCACTCCGCCAAAGCTGGAGTGTGTCGACACGGCGGAGAGCGACACGTCCCTCCAGCGTTCGAGTTCCTGAGCTACCGGTTCAACAGGGCCATGACCTCGGCCGCGAGGCGATGGAGATCCGTCGCCTTGGTGAGGCCCACCTCCACGAGGCCCTCCTCCACCAGGGCACGGATCTCGCCGCTATAGACCGCGACCAGGGCGACCACACCGCCCCCCGGAGCGAGCTGGGAGCGCATGGCCGCGAGGGCACTCCAGGGGTCCAGGTCAGGCATGCCAGGGTCGATGACGACCACCGCAGGGTGATGGGCACCCACCATCAGACCAGCCTCGAAGGCATCGTGGGCCACTTCCACCCGTGTCAGGCCCCGTCCTTCCAGCATCTGCTTGAGCACCAGGGCCAGATCCTCACCAGCATCGACCACGAGCACGAGATCGCCGGTCGGCGGTTCCTTGAAGACCTCACCGAGGCTGTGCGACATCTGCCGCGACTCGGCAAAGGCGACGAGATCAGCCGCCGCGACACGCCGATGCCCTCCAGGTGTTCGATGGGCGGGGAGCGCTCCCCCATCGATCCACTTCACCACGGTGGGTGCCGAGACCCCCACTTGCGAAGCCACCTGAGCGGTCGTCAAAAAGCGAAGGCCGCCCATAGGGCGGCCCGAGGTCGACTTCGCCACCGTCGACTACATGATGCGGAAGCGGAAGAAGGTCTCGCCGATGATGACCTCTTCGCCGCCGAACAGGCGACGCTCTGTGATCAGCTCACCGTTGACGAGGGTCCCGTTCGAAGACTTGTTGTCCTCGATGTAGTAGTGCGCGGTCTTCTGGTAGATCTTGCAGTGGAAGCGAGACACCTTCGAGTCGTTCTTGATCTGGATGTCGTTGTCGCGGCCACGACCGATGGTGAGCGCTTCCTCGGTGAGGGGGTAGATCTGCTCTTCGGCGGTACCCTCCTGGTAGAGCAGCAGCGCCCGGCGCTCCTCGTTGGAGGCGCTGGCCGCGTCGGGCTCGGCACCCTCGAGGTCGATTCCGATCTCATCGGCCGAGGCGCCCACGTCGTCGCTGTCGTCCACCAGGTTGAGCTCGACGGCCGCTGCACCCTCGGGGATGCCGTCGTCGTCGCTGTCGAAGCCGAAGTCGACACCCGCACTGGGGCCGTCTTCCCCGTCGTCTTCGGCGCCACCGATGGCGATGGCCTCTCCCGCTTCTTCGACTTCGATCGCAGCCGCAGCCGGCGCATCGTCGAAGACCGCAGAGACGTCTTCGCTCATGCCACCCAGGTGGACGTGCTCGTCGTCGTCGGGGCTCGGCGGTGCAGTGAGGTCGTCGCCCTCGCTCACCGCGTCTTCATCCGACTCGGCATTCTTGGTGCCGTCTGCCTGCCCGGCACTGGCGGCCACCTCGACCCAGCCGTTGAGGGCGGTATCGAGAATCTCTCGCTGAGCTGCGAGCTCTTCGAGTCGACCGTTGGCAGCCTCGAGAGTCTCGCGCAGCTCTTTGCTCTGCTCGGCGAACTCGTCATCGGTGAGTTCACCGATCATCTGCCGAAGCTCGAGCTCCTGCATGGTCTCTTCCGAGAGAGTCTTGCCGTCGTTTATCTCAACGGTCTCAGCGTCGATGGCGGCGATATTTTCCTCAAGCTGGGGAACCAGCGGGAGGACCTCGTCGGCTACCGCGGAGGCCTTGATCTCGTGATCGAGGATGACCTTCTCGATGACCGCCTTGGAGAACTTCTCGGCCTGCTTGTTGGCGCGCTCGATGTATTCACGGTGCGTCTTGTAAGTGCCGACGAGGTTGTCGAAGTTGGTGAGCAGCTCTTCACTCATGTTGCTGCC
>JAERSX010000279.1 GCA_016845285.1 Deltaproteobacteria bacterium
CGTGGAGGCGGCGCGACAGCTCATCGTCACCGCCCATGAGGTCGGCGGCGCTGCTGTCGGGGGTGACCCGGACCTGGCCTGCGAGCTCCTCGAGTCGGGGACGCAGGCGGTCCAGCGCATCTTGCTCCTGAAGGCGGCGGCCCTCCCAAGCGCCCATGACCCTGTCGCTTCGGGTGTGGACGTGCAGCCGCCACGAGCTCCAGTCGAGGTGGCCCTCTGCGAGAGGCTCGAGCACGTCGGTGGATACGGCCTCATCGGAGGCGGGTGGCCCGCCACTTCCGGCGGCCAAGAGCAGTCCAGCCACACAGGCAAGTCCGGTCCTCTTCACTGGAGCCTCGCCACGTCAGCCCGCTGGAAGAGGGTCTCGAGACCTTGCATGAGGCCCTCGTCCGGTACGGCCAGGAGCTCCTCGGGCAGTCGCAGCGACACCCAGGCACGCTGGTCGATGTGGAGGTGCACGGTCACCGGGCAGGTCCCCTTCGAGGCCTGGATCAAGTCATGGAGCTGCTCAAGCTTGCCGTCTGCGAGCTCGTCTTCTTCGATGAGGAGGTGGATCGACCGCGTTCGGCGCTCCCGCTCCTCGCTCAAGAGGCGTGCAGACTCGGCCAGGATCTTGGGGGCTCCGTCTTTCCCTCGTTCGAGTTTTCCTTCGATGAGCAGGGGCTGATCGGCAGACAGGACCCGCTGGGAATTGGCGTAGGGATCGGCGAAGAAGATGCACTCCACCGAGCCCGTGGTGTCTTCGAGGGTGACGAAGGCCATGCGGTTGCCGCGCTTGGTGCGGATGGCGCGCGAGGCGGTGACCATGCCGGCCACGGTGACCTCGGTGTCGGCGGGCCGCTCGACCAGACCCAGGATCGAACACGAGCTCACCTTCTCGGCGATGCCGGCGTAGGCCTCGATGGGGTGTCCCGTGATGAAGAAGCCCAGGGCCTCGCGCTCGTGGGACAGCTTGACTGCGGTGGGCCACTCGCCCACGTCGGGGAGTCGGATCTGCGGCTTGGGGGCGGCGGCGCCCATCATGCTGAAGAGGCTTCGTTGGCCGGATGCCTTCTGTTCCTGGATTCGCTGGGCACCCGACATGGCCACGGCGGCACCCTCGAACATGGCGCGTCTCGGGTGGCCGGTCCAGTCGAAGGCCCCGCAACGCACGAGGTTCTCGATGACCTTCTTGTTGACGCGGCGGTAGTCGAGTCGCTCCAGGCAGTCCATGAGCGACTCGAAGCTGCCGCCGGCGGCCTCGCGGGCTTCGAGGATGGACTCGACGGCCCCGCTGCCCACGCCCTTGACGGCCTCCATCCCAAACCGGATGCGCCGACGGTCGTCGCGGGGCACATCGAAGCTGGCCTGGCTCTCGTTGACGTCGGGGGGGAGGACGTCGACGCCGCTGCGCTTGCAGTCGCCGATGTAGCCCAACAACTTGTCGGTGTTGTTGGCTTCGATGCTCATCAACGCGGCCATGTACTCGGCGCGATGGTGGGTCTTGAGCCACGCCGTGTAGTAGCTGACCACCCCGTAGGCAGCGGAGTGCGACTTGTTGAAGCCGTAGCCGGCGAAGAAGGCCAGCAGGTCGAAGAGCTCCTCGGCCTTCTCCTCGGAGTGGCCGTTCTCCAGGGCGCCCTTGACGAAGATGACCTTCTGGGCCGCCATGGCCTCGGCCTTCTTCTTGCCCATGGCACGTCGCAGCAGGTCGGCGCCGCCCAGGCTGTAGCCGGCGTAGACCTGGGCGATCTGCATGACCTGTTCCTGGTAGACGATGGAGCCGTAGGTCGGCTTCAGGATCCACTCGAGGTCTGGGTGCGGGTACGAGATCTGCTTCCGGCCGTGCTTGCAGTCGATGAAGTTGTCGACCATGCCGGAGCTCAGCGGGCCTGGACGGTACAGGGCGAGGAGCGCGATCAGGTCGTCGATGTTGGACGGCTTGAGCCGGGTCAGCAGCTCGCGCATGCCGCTCGACTCCACCTGGAAGACGCCCAGCCCGTCGCCCTTCTGGAGCAGCTCGTAGGTGGGCTTGTCGTCGAGGGGCAGGAGCGCGAGGTCGATCTTCTCGCCTGTGTTCCGCTCGACCAGCGCCACGGCATCGCGCAGCTGGTCGAGGGTCTTGAGCCCGAGGAAGTCGAACTTGATGAGGCCGATGCTCTCGGCCGACTTCATCTCGTACTGGACGACGGGGCCCCCCTCGGGGCCGTCTCGGTAGAGCGGTGCGTGCTCGACGATGGGGCGGTCGGCGATGACGACGCCGGCAGCGTGGACACCGGTCTGGCGCACCATGCCCTCCACCCGACGGGCGAGGGTCGTGACCCGGCCGACCAGCGGATCGCCCGTGGCCAGCGTGTGCATGGCCTCTTCCTTCAGCGCCTTGTCGAGCTTGATGCCCAGCTCGTTGGGCACGAGCTTTGCGATGCGGTCGGCGGCGTTGAACTCGAGGCCCAGGATGCGGGCCACGTCTTTGATGGCGGCCTTCGCCTGGAGCTTTCCGTAGGTGATGATCTGGCTGACCAGCGGGGCGCCGTACTTGTCTGAGACGTGCTTGATGACCTCGTGGCGCCGGTCCTGGCAGAAGTCGACGTCGATGTCGGGCATCGACACGCGCTCGGGATTCAGGAAGCGCTCCATGAGCAGCCCGAACCGCAGCGGGTCGATGTCGGTGATGCGCATGGCGTAGTTGACGAGGGAGCCTGCGCCCGAGCCACGTCCCGGGCCGACCGGAATGTCCATGTCCTTGGCCCAGTTGATGAACTCGGCCACGATGAGGAGGTAGGCCGGAAAGCCCATGTCTTCGAAGAAGACGAGCTCGCAGACGGCAAGCTTGAGCAGCTCCATGACTTGATCCAGGCCTCGAAGGGGACCTGCCCGGTGACCGTGCACCTCCACATCGACCAGCGTGCC
>JAERSX010000280.1 GCA_016845285.1 Deltaproteobacteria bacterium
CACCCTGTGGATCGTCTACGACATCCCGGCCACGGTCACCTCGCTGGAGCCCGGCACCATGCCCGCTGGCGCGCGCCTGGGCACGGGCTCGTCGGGCCATGCCGCCTACGAGGCTCCCTGCCCCGAGATCGGTCGCCACCGCTACATGCACAAGCTGTTTGCCCTCAACCGCGCCCTGGGAGACCTCGGCGCCCTCGACCCGGTCGAGTTCACCCAGCGCATCGGCCCGGCCGTCATCGGCAAGACCGAGCTGGTGGGTAGCTACGAGAAGACCCAGCCCTGACGGAGTCCCCGTGTCCGCCTCGAGACTGTCCCCCCAAGACCGAGCCGCTGCCCTCTCCGAGCTCACCGCCTGGACCGAAGTCGATGGCCGTGAAGCCATCCAGCGGACCTTCACCTTCGCCAACTTCAACCAGGCCTTCGGCTTCATGTGCCGTGCCGCCCTCGTCGCCGAGGGCATGGACCACCACCCGGAATGGTTCAACGTCTACAACCGGGTGGACGTGACGCTCAGCACCCACGACGTGGGCGGTCTGAGCACTCTCGATGTGCGCATGGCCAAGGCCATGGACACCTTTGCGACCCAGCTGGGGCAGTGAGCGACCCTACAGCTCTTCCACGCTGTAGAGGTTCTCAGCCCCGGTGAGCAGGGGTCCCTGGACCACGTCGAGTTCGACCAGCTGCTGGTCGGCCCCGGATGCGCTCCAGGCACCGCTCAGCTCGCTCTCGTCGATGTCAGCTGGGAGGCGCACCTCCCAGAGCGCGGTCCCTCGCTCACAACCGAGGCCGCCCTTGCAGCCCGAGTCGACGACCAGCAGTCGGCCGTCGGACAGGGGACGCACATCGCGGGGGTAGCGGAGGTCGGCGCCGTCGAGCACCGCATCGAAGGCGTAGGTGACCGTCTCTCCATCGACCAGGAGCACGCCGATGCTGCCGTCCTCGCCATCGTTGAAGTCCGCCGATCGGCCGAGGCTGTGGGCGAAGAGCACCAGATCGGGACCGTCGGCACGTGAGATCCAAGCCACCCCGTGGGGACTGTTCACGTAGGACTCGGCGGCTTCCGACTCGGGCGGGAATTCCCAGACCTGACGCCAGGCACCCTCTTGCTGGGCGAAGAGCACCACCTTGCCCCGCCCGTCCCCTCCGAGCTGGGCCTCCGCCTCCTCGTCGCGGCTGTAGGTGTCCTTGATGCTCATCAGCGCCCAGGTCTCGGCGACCAGACCTCCCGGGCCAGCGCCCTGTCCCAGCTCCAGGCTGTTGGGAGCGAGGTAGATGTCCCAGTCGGGGTGACCGCGATCGAGCAGGGTCTCGACGCGACCACAGCGGTCGCCGTCCTCCACCACGACCTCCAGCAGCCGCGCGTTGCGTGTGTCGGCCACCCAGACCGTGCGGCTGTCGCCGATGTCGTCGGTGACGACCTGGTCGTGGGGCTGGTACAGGTGGCATGCCTGGAAGGCCGCATCCTCGGCCTCCGAGTCGGCGGTGCACGGGTCGTCGGCCACAGACACACAGGCACTGTCGACCGCGCTCAGATCGAGGTGTTCGAGGCGCCAGCTCACCTCCCTGGATGCATCGAGGGCCACGATCTCCCCCAGCAGATCGTCACGGTGGAGCTGGTCGCCATCGGTGCGGTCCAGACGGCTGTAGGTGAACACCACCTCAACGGTGCCCTCGGGGGTCGTGTGGGGGCGCGCCTGGTAGGCCAGGCAATAGCGCCCGCCTTCGGGGTCCTGACAGGCGTCGGGATCGACGGCATCGAACCCGAAGCGGGCGGTGGTCTCCCCATCGGGCAGCGCGGTCCAGAACACCTGACCGCCGTGAAGGTCGGCCACCACCAACGGCGTCACCGAGGGGTCGTCGGCGGTCTCACCTCCGGGAACCGGCTCTCCCTGACAGCCAGCAGCGACGAGCAGGACCAGGCACCTCATGGTGTGAAGACCGCCGAGACGTGATCCAGATCCCCATCGTACGAGGCGGGCTCGAGGCCCAGGGCCGCAGTCATCAGTCCGTAGACCTCGACGCTCTCGAAGGCCGGCACCATCACGCCGCCCGTGAAGTGCGGGCCATGGGCCACAAAGAAGCCGTGCATGGACGACACGCGGGGATCGTAGCCATGGCTGCCCCCGGTGATGAGGGTCTCGTCGGCCTCGAAGGAGGTGCGGCGCGTGATGGCCCAGCCCTCCTCGGCCACGCAGAGCACCGGTGGAATGCGCACATTGTCGGTGTAGTGCCAGGGCTCTGGCGTCTCTCCGCGGCCGTAGCAGTCGATGTGCTCGACATCCTGGAGGGCAGCGAGGGTCTGGTCGACCGCATCTTCGGGCGGGTGGATGCCGGCGGTCGAGGTCCAGTCGAAGACCGTGACACCCTCGAGGTCGATGAGGTCGTCCAGAAAGACCACACGATCTCGGTCGATCTCGGTCATGCCGTGATCGGACACCACGATGATGTCGACCTGCTCGGCGATGCCACGCTCTTCGAGGCCCTCTCGAAGCCGCGCCAGCGTGTCGTCGATGGCGCCCACTTCCTCGTCCACCTCGACCGACTCGGGCCCGACCCAGTGGCCCACATTGTCAGCATTGTTGAGGTACAAGGTCATGAGTGTTGGGCGCGTCTCCACAGGCTGATCGAGCCATCCCAGGAGGCGCTCGATCTTGGCCTCACCGGAGTCGTCGGCGGGCAGCTCCACGACGGTCGGC
>JAERSX010000281.1 GCA_016845285.1 Deltaproteobacteria bacterium
ATCCCGGAGCGGCCGTCTCGGTCAACGTAGCATGGAGATCAGCAGGCGATGTGTTGTGTGCCGAAGAGGCTCGATTCCCCAATGAGCGTGGCCAAGGCACGATGATTGGGCAGCACGGACTGCACGTAGCTCTGGAGATCCTGCTCGGCAGAACCGCGTCCCAGAACGACGCGATCGTGGAGGCTCTCGCTGCGCTCCCAGGGCAGGGCCTGCACGTCCGCGATGGGACCCACGTGTTGCTCGATGTAGGTGCACGGCGAGATGGCCAGCAGTCCGGCCCGGTGGACCAGCGGGAGCACGTCGAGCCCGTCTTCCTCGGTGAGGTCGAGGCGTTCGATCACTGCGGCATCGAGCAAGCCCAGGGCGAGCAGTTGATCACAGAGCGCCGATGCATCAGGAGCTGCGTGACGCTCGGGGTTCAGCCAGGTCATGGCGAAGAAGATGGACTCGGTCTCGTGGCTGAAGAACACGAGCTCGTCGTTCGCCAGCCGGAACTCGATCCCCAGCAGCGTGGCACCGCTGTCGCGGACCTGGCACAGGACATCGTCGAGATCACCCTCCAGGTCGACATCGGGCAGGAAGCTGGTCCGGTACGAGGCCACGTCGAGGGTGCTGACCTCGGAGAGCGCGTCGAGCACCGCTGGGATTCGCTTGGCCATGGAGCCCGGGAAGAGGGTGGCGCGCAGCTCCAGCGGAGGAGGTCTGGGATGGCCGTGCTGTCGGGTTGCTTCTGACATCCAGACCCCCGGGGCCCCTGATGCACTCACGGTAGCCGATCCAAGGCAACGAGATCACGGGCCTTCTCGCTCCTCCGAGCACGAGCGGGGTGGTTCGAGAAGACGGCTCGGCTGGCATGGTCGCTCGATCCTGATGCATGACGTGTTGGCACCCGGTACGCTGCGCCAATGCGCAGGCCGAGATTTTTTCTGGTGTGTGCGGCCCTTGGCTGCGCAGGTGGCGATCCCCCCGCCCAGGAGCTCGACACGGCGGCCCCTCCCGAGGGCTGTCCTGTGGAGCTGAGCTACACGCCTGGCTTCGAGGGAGAGCCCTTCGACAGCGTCTCACTCGTGGGCGACTTCAACGAGTGGGATGCCGAGGCCGCCGTCATGGCCGAAGAGGTCATCGGCACCTGGACGACCACGGTGTACCTCGAGCCGGGGGCCTACCCGTACCGCTTCCTGGAGCGCTTCGAGTGGTCCATCGATGCCTATGAGGTGGGTGCGTGCGACCCGGCGGCCCCGCTGATCCACTGCGATGAAGGCTACAAAGAGCCGAGCGCCACAGACTGGACCCACACCTGCGAGACCGGCGTCGAGAGCGCCTGCAGCAGCCTGTTGGTGGTGCCCGACTGCGCCCAGCCCACCTTCGAGCTGACGTCGCTGGACATCGATCGCAGCGCCGGCACCCTCGCCGCTGTGATGGTGTTCACGCCTGGCGTCGACCAGACGGGCCTCGACCGCGTACAGCTCACCCTGGACGGCGAGCCCGTGAGCGGGAGCCAGGACGGCGACACCGTCACCCTGTCGCTGAGCGATCTCGCTCCGGGCCGGCACACGCTCCGGGCCTCTGCCTCCGACCTCGACGGACGCTCCAGCGAGCCCCTCTACGTGCCCGTCTGGACCGACGTGAGCGACCCTGAGCAGGGCTGGCGCGAGGGCAGCGTCTACTACGCCTTCGTCGACCGGCTGGCCGATGGCGACGTGGCACTCAATGTCGACGAGGGCCAGAGCGTCGAGCTCGGTGGCTACATGGGTGGCGACCTCCAAGGGGTCCGCGACCTGGTGCCCTACCTCGACGATCTGGGGGTCCGCACCATCTGGTTGAGCAACCCCCAGGACAACGCCGAGGGTGCGTGGGACGGCCAGTGCGAGGAGACCTTCACGGGCTACCACGCATACTGGCCAGACGGTGTCCAGGGCGTCGAGGAGCACTTCGGCACGGACGAGACCCTCCATGCCCTGGTCGAGGAAGCCCACGCCCGCGACATGCGGGTGATCATGGACTGGGTGGCCAACCACGTGCACAGCGACCACCCGACGTACCTGGCCCATGGCGACGACGGCTGGTTCAACGAGATGGAGCTCTGCGAGGACTACGTCGGCGGCGAGATGAACTTCGACCGCATCCCCGAGACCTGCTGGTTCGCGCCGTACCTGCCCGACTACGACTTCACGAACCCCGAGCCGTTGGCTCAGGTGGTCGACGAGGCGATGTGGTGGGTGAAGACCTACGAGCTCGATGGGCTGCGGGTCGACGCGGCCAAGCACATGACCCACGCCGTGCAGTGGAACCTGCAGAGCCGCATCAGAGCCGAGATCGAGCACACCGAGGTCGGGGGCACCGAGCAGTTCTGGACCGTGGGCGAGACCTTCGACGGCTACGAGCGGATCGCGGCCTACATGGGCCCGGACCAGCTCGATGGCCAGTTCGACTTCCCGCTCTACTACACGGTCAACAGCACCTTCGCGGCCCGCTCGACACACCTGGGCGACCTCGCAGACGTCGCGGCCACCTCCGAGGCCACCT
>JAERSX010000282.1 GCA_016845285.1 Deltaproteobacteria bacterium
CCCGTCGAGAAGACCTCGTCGTCTTCGGTGCCCTCGGGCTCCCAGGCTTCGGGCTCCTCACCTCGTGTGGGGGTCTCTTCGAGGCCCGTGCCACCGACCTCACCCTTGTCTTCGCCAGCACAAGCCAGCGGTCCCAGAGCCACCGCGGCCCCCGCGGCAGAACCCTGCGTCAAGACAGTGCGTCGGGTTGGCTTCATCGTGACTGGCTAACGCGCAGCCTGGCCACCAGCTTCGCGAGAGCGTCGGGCGGCAGGAAGGCCAGATAGCCCCAGATCATGATGAAGCTGAAGGCGCCCACCATGAGCGAGAGGGCGATGCCTCCGTGCACGAGGACCCCGACGATCACGGCCAGATAGCGCGTGGGCTTCCACAACACGAGCAGGCCGAAGCCCGCCTCCCAGACCAGGGTGACGTAGGTGGCCAACCACATGAGATCCTGGAAGAAGCTGCTCTGCAGGAGTGGCTCGAGCACCGCCGGGAAGCGCTGGTACTGACCCGCGCTCATGGCGTAGTAGATGGCCTCGCCGTTCGCCCAGGTGCGCCCAGCCGACTTCACCCAGCCAGAGTGCACGTAGATCACCACCCACTGGATCTGCACCAGGCGATGCATGGTCGCGGGCACGGTGGTGATGGCGGCCAGCCCCTTGCGCGCGCGGAGCCATGCGTCCACGGACAGGGCTGCCCCACAAGGCACGACGATCATGCTGAGGGTCGCCAGGCGCATGACCCGATCGCCGCCGTGCTGGAAGTACGGGTTGCGGTGGTAGGTGGCCGCCTGCACGAGCAGCGACAAGAAGGCCATGGTGCGGCTCTTGAAGCCCAGCATGAGGAGGACGTGGGGGATGAGGCCCGCGAGATGGACCGCGAGGAGCGCCTGCCGATCGTCGAAGAGTGCGTACCAGCTCCAGGTGGGAGATGGCAGGGAGCGGGCCGCCACCCATGCCGGCACGGGACCGTCCGCACCGAAGATCACGTCGAAGCTCACGAGCTGGTAGGCGTGACCGACGACCAGCAGCAGCCCCAAGCTGGCGCGCATGAGGCCCACGGCATCGGCGGCCACCGGCGCGAACCAGAAGCGATTCCAGGCCTGCCCGATGGTGGTGGCGCTCATGGACAGGCCACGGTCTGCAGCGAGCTGACCTTGCGGACCACGTCGTGCTCGGGATCCTGACGTTGCTGAGGCGTGGGGGTGCGGACCTGCTCCTTCCACATGCGCACCGAGACCAGCGGCTCCCCCGCCTCGGCCGACCTCCGACAGAGCCACTGAGCGGTCGCCTCACGCAAGCGGTGGTTCTTCTTGTCGAACATGTTCCGCTCGATCTTGCGGACCCGGTCGTAGTGGATCTCCACGCGGTCGAGGGAGAGCTCACCCACCAGGGGTTGGAGGGCGAGCTCGCGGCCATCCGGGGTGAGTCCGGCGGCCTTCATCCAGCTCGAACCCTTGGGGGGCGAGGGACCGAACATGCCCCAGCTCTGCCAGATGCCGAAGGTGCGCTCGTAGGGTGCGGTGATGCTGCGCACGGCCGCGCCGGGCGCCGTCTTCTTGAACAAGCTGGCGCCGCCGGCCACGAGGTGGAACAGCAGAAAGGCCGAGATCAGCCGCCGGGAGAGGGTCCCCGACATCCGCGCCTCAGCCAGACGCCGGGAAGTAGCGGTGCACTCCCACGCTGAAGTCGAGGGTGTCGGGCGGCCCGTTGCGCACGCTGATCACCCGAGAGGCACCCAGGTGCAGGCCCATGGTCTCGCTCAGGGCCACGGAGACCTTCGCGCCGGCGGCGACGTGCTTGTAGTAGAGCGTGGTCCAGCGATCGACGGTGGGGAAGTGAGCGGCCTGGTAGCTGCCGTCCCAGTCGAGGCCCCAGAGACGCTCGAGACCATGCAGTCCCAGCTCGATGGACACGGGCCCGGGTGGAGCGAGGTGCACCTCGGCCAGCCAGCGGAGGTCGTCGGCAGGCGCCCGAAACGACCCGGCCGGGCTGTCCTCGATGAGGCGGCTGAAGCGCCAGGTGTAGGCACCACGCCCGAGCAGGCCCACCTCGGTGGCACCGAGCGTCCAGGAACGCGCCACGATGAGGGATGGCTGGAGGTCGACGACGGCGTCGCCGTAGCCCACATAGCGGCCTCTCTTCGAGGCGTTCCAGGGATCGCCCGCTACCGCAAAGCCAGCGACCAACCGAAGCGGATCGGTCACGGCGGCGTAGCGGGCCTGTACAGCGGGCGCACCGACCGTGGTGAAGGGGTCGCAGTAGTCGACCTCGGTGGAGGTACCCACGCCGTCGGGACAGGGCCCGCGGCCCTCGGTGTCGAGCACCTGAGCATGCACGACCGGCACGTAAGCAGAGAGCTGCAGCCGGTCGGTGAGGCCCGTGGCCCCGAAGAGATCGACCCGGGTCCGCAGGCCCCGGTCGATGGTCTGCTGCCCCTCCACATCATCGGCGAATTGAAGCTGGGAGAAGGTGTTGGCCCCCAGGCCGCCGTAGAGCACATGTGCGCCGTCCGGCAAGGTCCAGCCCGACTCGCCGTGGGCCACGCCGAGGTTGGACACGGCGAGTCCAGCCAAGAGCCCGAGAGCCCCCTTCGACGAACGAAGACCGCCGCACCAATTCGACCGACCGCCCATCACTCCTCCGCCCGCCTGCCCCTAAACCAGTGGCCGCGCTGGGGCACCCGGGGGAGGTCGCACCGGACACAGGACCACCGCCACGCCGGGCGCTCCCCAAACGACGCGACCCCGCTTCCGGGAGGAAGCGGGGTCGCTGAAGTGGATGCGGGAGCAGGATTTGAACCTGCGACCTTCGGGTTATGAGCCCGACGAGCTACCGGACTGCTCCATCCCGCACATTCCAGCCTCGAAGCCCAACTATGGGGCGGCGAGGCCACCGATCCGCTGGTCAGGCGGCCGGGCTCCTTGCGAAGCCCCCGGCTTGTAAGGAGCTGTGCTGGGGGCGTCAACCCAGTCTCCGCCACTTTTTCCAGATGCCGCTGGGGAGCCCGAGCTCACACCAGGAACTGCCCCAGCATGGCCGGCGAGAAGGCCCGTGTCTTGGGCACGGCGCCCGCCACCATTGCGGCCAGCTGGGTGCCGAACCACCGCCGCCTCTGGGCCTGCTGCACCACCCGCTCGGCCACCCACGGTCGCGTCAGCGCACCCTGCAGCCGCTCCGCAGCCTGGAAGCTCTTGCGGAGGCGTCGGGTCCAGGCGCGTTCGTAGGCCTGGAGGCCTGCAGCGCTCAGGTCACCTGCGAGCACGGTCTCGGCGGCCAGGCGACCGCTCAGCAGAGCGGGACCGATGCCCTCCCCGGTGATGGGGTCGATCATGCCGGCCGCATCGCCGCAGAGCAGCCAGCCGTCGCCAGCGGTGGCGCGCTCCTGCGTGCCGAAGCTCAGCGGCCAGCCGCGCACGGGACCGGTCGGCACGCCCCCCCCGAGCAGTCGCCCTCCCAAGGCAGGATCCGCCATGAAGCGGCGGAGCATGCCTCGGAGGTCCCCTCCTCGCTGCTTCAAGAGGTCGGCACGCAGGCCCACACCCACGTTCGCCTCGGTGGGCGAGATCGGAAAGCTCCATCCGTAGCCAGGTAGAACCTCGGTGGTGAGTGCAATCTCGGCGCGCTCGACCGGCTCGGAGAGACCGGCAACATACACCCGCACCGCGAACGCCCGACGGCGAGGATCGTGGGTGCGCCCGAGGGCCTTGGCCACCGGATCGTGCTCCCCAGCGCACCCCAGCACCACATCGGCGGTGTGGCCATGGCCGTCGCTGCTGCGGACCCCCGTGACACGGCCGTCGCCATCACGCAGGAGCCCGTCCACCCGACAGCCCTCGACGAGCTCGGCTCCGGCCTCCACCGCGGTGCTGATCAGCATGTGATCGAAGCGGATCCGCGGAATGCAGAAGGTGTGATCGGCGAATCCGGGCAGGGTCCGATCGACGGTCCGCAGGGCCACACGACGCCCGCTCGGTCCGGTGAGACCCACACCGTCGAAGGAACAGCGAGCGAGGGCGCGCGCCCGCTCCATCACACCGAGGGTCTGCAGCTCGCGGGCGCAGTCCAGGCCGAGGGCGTCACCACAGGTCTTGTCGCGAGGAAAGTGCGCGGACTCGAGCACCCGGACCCGCGCACCTCCGCGAGCCAGCATCAGGGCGGCGGCGGCCCCAGCTGGACCGCCTCCCACCACGATCACGTCGGGTGTGGCCATGTGACCTCCTAATCACCTCCCGCGCTCATGTTTCCGGCGTTGGAATCCGTCCTCCAGGGAGTCACCAGTCCCTCGCGTGTGAGGGAACACCTTGGAGCGAATCGTGAAGTCCACCTTGTCCACCGCCATCCTCTCCCCTGCCCTGCTGGTCCTCCTCGCCGCGTGCGAACCCGATGCCAGCCCGGCCGACACCTCTGAGCTCGAGGCCCGCCTGGCCGACCTCGAGGCCGAGGCAGCCGACGCCGCCGATGCCGCCTCCGAGATGGCGGCCCGGGTGGACGAATTGGAGGCCGAGAATGCAGACCTGGCCGAGCAGATCGAGAACCAAGACGCATTCGACACCGAGGACATCGAGGCGTCCCTGGCCGACCAGTCGCTCGCCATCGCCAGCCTCCAGACGGCCGTGGCCAACCTGGACCGTGACGCCGTGCGCATCGACGACATCGCCGACATGGCCACACAGGCCTGGATCACCGAGCAAGCGCTGGCGTCAGCCTCTGATGTCGAGGAGATCGAGGCCCGCATGACCCAGACCGAGAGCGCGCTCCAGATGGCCAACACCGACATCTCCCTGGCGATGACGCTGGCCGAGCAGGGTGCTGCCGACGTGGCCGCCATCCAGATCGACTACCTGACCAGCGCCTCCCTCGACGGCATGGCCACACAGGCCTGGGCCGAGGGCGAGATCAACATCATCGGCATCGTGATGGAGGAGCTCAGCGAGCAGATGACGGCGTTCAGCGTCGACATGGACGGCATCGAGGGCACCGTCGATGCCCACACCGATCAGCTCAGCGACGTGGGCAACGAGATGGCCACCGTCAACGAGACGCTCACCGAGCAGGGCCAGGCCATCCAGGCGAGCGCCGACGGCGTCACAGCCAACGAGCTCGAGATCCTGACCATCCAGGACGACTACCTCACCAGCGTTGACCTCGATGAGATCGAGACCCCCGACGTGATCCGAGACTTCGCCGACTTCCTGAGCGTCGACAGCGAGCAGGCCGCCATCCGCATCGTGGGCGCCAACGTGCAGATCGTCAGTGGCACCGGCGTCACCAACGACGAGGGCGACCTCACCGGCCTCGGCAACCTCATCATCGGCTACAACGACGGCGACGGCACCGAGGACCGCACCGGCAGCCACAACCTCATCGTGGGCGACGGCCACGACTGGACCAGCTACGGCAGCACGGTGCTCGGCAAGGAGAACCTGGTCGACCTGCCCTTCCAGACCGAGTGGGGCAACTGACACCCTCGCGGTCTCCGCCACCCCTCTTCGGGAGCCGTCTCCATGCCCCAGCTGACCTGGGTCTTCGGGTACGGCTCCCTCGTCTGGCGGCCGGACTTCCCCTTCGCCGAGCGGATCCCCGGGGTCATCGTCGGCTGGAAGCGACGCTTCTGGCAGGGCAGCACCGATCACCGCGGCGTGCCCGGTGCGCCCGGGCGAGTGGTGACCCTGGTGGAAGCCGCGGGCCTCTCCTGCGGGGGCATGGCCTACGGCCTCACCGCAGCCCAGTCGGACGCGGTGCTGACCCATCTCGACTGGCGTGAGAAGGGCGGCTACGCCCGCGAGGCCGTCGCGCTCCAGCTGCGCGATGGCCGCATGGTCTCCGGAATCATGTACCGGGCCCTCCCCGGCAACCCCAACTGGCTCGGTCCGGCTGCAGCCGATGCCATCGCTCGCCAGGTCTCCAGGGCCCGGT